>CABMCT010000001.1 GCA_902384675.1 uncultured archaeon
GGAGAGCACCGAGCTTGATGATATTACGCAGCAACTCAAATACAAGTTCAAAAAAGAAACAAGGCTTGCAATTTCCGCAGTAAGGACTCGGTACAGGAAAGCCCTATACACGAAAGCCCTGAACTTCTACGGCATGTTCCTTTGCGATGAAGCGCAGAGGGATTACTTCTCAGAAGAAGCGCAGAAAGCCAACGTGGAACTATACGGGCTGGACGAGACATTACACGCAGGCGCAGTGTTCATACCGTTGGACATGGACGCTATCAAGCGTGGCGAGATGTATCAGCAAATCATCAATGCGATATATTCCCGCATCTTCGGGAGCATTGTAGAAAAGCTCGAAGCCGTAGCAAAGAGCAAGGTGAGGAACAACCTGACCGAACGGAGCCAGGAAGCCTTTATCAAGCTTGTGGACAGCATGCGAGCAATCAACATCCTCGGAGATGATGCGGTCATAGCGAAGCTCAACAGGATTGCGGATTTGATAAGGAACAACGAAATCGAGAATTTGCAAAAAGAGTTATCCGCTGAAATTAAGACGATTCAGGCAAGGACAAAGGAGAGGGTCTTGCAGCTTTAAGGACTTCTCCTTTGGATTTTTTCGGGTGCCGTGCGAGTATAGAAATCCTTCGACTTTAAATTCCAAAGATAAATGACCACGGCACACCTTTAGGGTGCGTGAAATCGGCAAAAGGCATAATTCCATACAACAAATCTCCGTTTAAAGAACAAAAAGCCGACCCGCCATTTTTAGGGTGCGCCTGCCAGCGAACTATTTTAACTAACCCCACTCCCAAGCCTGGCAGGAGCTATGTTTTCATGGGTGCTTTCTTTCAAAGGCACTAAGGAGGTAAAAAAGGAAAAAAGTCTGTTTTGTCGGATGACGTATTAAAAACACTCAATTTCAGGGCTGGACTGGAATTCTCGCAAGTCTTCCAACCCAGCCCCCATAAAATCAATTCCTTCGGGGCAAAATAAAGCGGATTTAAGCGAAGTCCGATAGAATCGTGGGATTATGGGCTGGATGTGCTAAAACGCAAATTCGAGGTTTTTACAGCGAAAAACCATGTTTTAGCAACGAAATAACTTGGGTGCAAGACACCAAACGAACGGAGGTATAAGAAATGAAAAAAGAAAAAAATAAAGATAAACTCATTGCTATCGTAGATGTAACCCCGAAATGGGTTGATTTATATCCGCTCTTTTGCGAGTGGATAGACAGCGGGAGCAAGGAGCAGAAGGAGTATCTCAAAGGCGAACTCTTGAGGCTATGTAAAGTCGCTGATGCGGTAAACGCCAGCAAAGGAGCATCGGCATGACCGAACTATCCGCAGCCGTCATCGGCATCATCGCTGGCTGGTTCCTGCATTGGCTCTGGGGCATCTGGCAAACCACAGAGCCATATCCACCAGAAGAACCGAAAGAAACCCCAGACATTACGGCAGCCCCAACCGAGTTCAGGAAGCCCAAAGAGAAAATCCAGAAAATCGATAAGCTCAAGGAATTGCTTGACGAGAAGCTTGCCAGGGGCGAGATAACCGAGGCGAAGTACAACGAACTATCTGAAAAGTATTCAAGAAAGGCGAATGGCATGAAGAACGCCATAGCCGAGACCGAGCTACTGGCAGAGGTCGGGCTGATAGATACCAAGCAGACGGCAGATGCCATCGCAGGTCTCGGAGCACTGGGCTATTCCAGGCATGAGGTTAAGGAAAAGATACAGAGAATCGATACCAATGGGATGTCGGCGGAACAGATAATTAAGGCTGTGCTGGCGATGCCCCAGTAATTATTTTTCGGGTGTAAATCAGATTGTTAGTTTCTGTCTTGGGAATATGCAAGCGTTGGCGATTTCGCAGGTTCATATAAATTTAATATTGGGGAAACTATATAACCCCGCATACCATAGTTGGAAGTGGCAGGTTGTTCTTCATTGTCCTGCCAAGTTATACCATCCGTAAATTGGTGCGGGAGGGCGGGATGCCCTCCTTTCACAATCATTTTTTTCGAAAAACCACACGTTCGAATTGTTCTCTTACGGGCGAACGATAGTTTATATAAATCTTTTATTTCCGAAATCTATATAAACACTAAATTTAATTCCAAGAGACTTGGACACATGCATCGAATGTATGCATGGACAATTGGGCATGATGATAAGATGGTGAATAGAGGAACAACATTAGTACAGAAGCACTTGATTTTAAGTAGATTACCACATGCCATTGTCGTTGGATGGAAGAGAACGATGACGGTGGTATAGGGTGCAATCAATCCCCAGAAAGCAAGCTATAGCAGCATGTGAAGCGTGCGCCCAGCGGCAGGCTGGGGAATGCAGCGCATGGAAGAATCTGTTCAAGGCGAGCGGGGACATTGAGAATGCGCCTGAGTGCTTGATAGCGCAAATATCTAAATCAGAGTCTCCAGATAACGGTATTCAATTAGTGGAAGAGAGGAAAGCATCAAAGCAAAGGCAGCCGATAACGAACGCACATTTGAAGAAACGAGGGAATGTGCGTTTTCAACAAAAGCAACTCAAAAAAGTGCGCACACCCGTAACGGAAATAAGCAAATCATGTCTCCCGATAGACATGCGCAGGATACCGCTATTGAAAAACGAAAAAAGAAGTCGCTCGATAGACGTGCGCAGCCTCTCGCAAGCGGTGCTAAGGCAACACACCACGAAAAAACACTTTCACCCAGCGCACAAAGAAAATCTTCAAAACGTGCGTTTTCAGTCAGTGGTGTTGGTGGAACGCACCCACGAGAACCAGAGCCAATAAAATTAACCAAGGCAGAAAAAGAGATACTCGATATAATAAAGAGGGGAAAAACCGACCC
>CABMCT010000002.1 GCA_902384675.1 uncultured archaeon
ATGTTAATGAGGAGACAATAACCAACTATGTGAAAAACCAAGAAACAGAAGGCAATCAGCAAAGAAGCCTTGCATACTGGCTTAATTAATTTGTCATGCCACCGCCTTCAGGCGGTGGTTGTTGACAGAATTTCTCATAAAGAAGCCACACTGCACCGACAAAGAGAAGTGCATAAACAAGCATGTCAATCCAGTTGTACGCGGTATCATACTTTATTCCGTTCCAAAAATATTTTTCGATAAAGTCAATCATGACATCATACATCATTAAGTGCCACAATTTTTTATTGTTGTACTTTCGGTTTGCAGATTAATTAAAATTATTTCGTTTCATCTTCAATCCACTTTTCATATTTGTCGTTCGCTTCTACGCCTATTTTCATGATGCACGGAACATCGTAAGGATGGATGCGCGCGACTTCTTCTTTGACCTTTTCCCAATTTTCGGATTTTGTCTTGACAATCGATACGACCTCGTGCACGCTTTCGATTTTTCCTTTCCAGCGATACGCGCTTTCAATCGGGAAAAAATTCGCGCACGCAATAAGCCGTTTTCCAAGCAGGTGACCTGCGATTTTCTTTGCTTCCTCCAGATTTTTGTGAGTAATGTATACTATTATGAACCCCATAATAATGAATGCACTTCGCTTATTTAAATCGCTTAGCTGCCCACACTCAGTTTCGGGCTCATTTCCCTAATGAATGAACGTCAAAAACCGAGCAAATGTATGAAAGCCCTTAATAGATATTTAAATTTTCTGATATTTTTACTTAGGATAGTTAGAATTATTTAAACATTTCTATCAAATTAGATGCGTTTACGTAAAAGGGGTTATACAATCAGGTGGACTAATGGCGATTCGCTGCATTAATTATCTGCATACCGGAGAAGTAGAAACTTTTTCTAATCCCCAGATTCAGATAGAATACGATGGCGTACCAGAACAGGACGTAGGAAGTATTTTACAGCTGCTTCTTGACGCGCTCAAGGAAGATGATCCAGACGCACAAATCAGTCCCCGAGCTTATGAAATCCCCCAGGCAGGAGACGAGCTTTATATTAACATTGTCTACAGCGAAGCCGAGCGCGGGCGCATTGTAATCGAAAATGTAAAAGAGCCTTCAGGCGATGTGGCAGGGCTGGCCCGCATTTGCATGTATCCAGTTAAGGATGACGGGAAGAGAATATTGTTTCTGCGTAATTTCGCGGAGAGCATGAAAAAGCAAAATATCGAAATTTACCTAACCGGGCCGTTTCAAGTTAAGCGAACATTGCGATAACGTTAATCGACGAGATATTTTCCGGAATAAATCTAATAAATAAAACCTGCATGGCGACTATCAGGACGCATGGAAAAGAATGATGCCCGGATAATGGCGGAATATATAGAGCAATGGCTCGGAAACCCGGTGTCCAGGAGCCTCCTCAAATTCCTGACAAGAAGATGCACTAAAGACGGCAGGAGAGCTGAGAATGCCTTAAAAGCATATGCCGGAGAAGGACCCGAAAAATTATGCATCAGCTGCAGGCTTTCAAATATTTTTGTCAGGCGTATTCTTGATTCTGTTCTCGCCCGCGCAAAAATGAAAAAAGAGGATTCGCAAAAGCAGCTAAAAAACCACGTGTGGAGAAAAGGCCTTGCATCTGTTCTTGAAGGCATTGCAGAGTATGGGACACAAAAGCCGTTCACGTCTTATGCGCCGTTCCTTGTTGTATGGAATTTTACAAAGGCTTGCAATTTGCATTGCAGGCATTGTTATGAAACTGCCGGCAGGCCAGCCTCTGGCGAATTATCCACAAAAGAAGCTCTTGATGCGGTTGATAAAATGGCAGATGCAGGAGTCGCTTATATTGCCCTTTCAGGCGGCGAGCCGCTTATGAGAAAAGACCTGTTTCAGATAGTTGACAAGATAAGCGAGAATGAAATGGGATTTTCGATAGCAACAAACGGTACGCTTCTGACAAAGGAAAATGCGAGAAAGCTTAAAGAGTCCGGTTGCATTTCGGTGCAGGTTTCTCTTGATGGGGCAAATCCAAGGACACATAACTGGTTTCGTGGTGCAGATTCGTTTGAGCGCACGCTAGAGGGGATAAAAAACGCTATTTATGAAGGCATTATTGTCAGCATTTCGACAACTGTCACGCGCCACAATATTTACGAAGTTCCGGGCATAATAAACATTGCAGAAAAGCTTGGTGTGGGATTTATGCATTATAATTTCATACCGACCGGGAAAGGGAAAGATATCGCCGGTCTGGATTTATCCTGTGCGGAAAGAGAAGCCCTGCTTAAGACAATGGCGAAAGAGACAAAGAGAAGGAAAATAACGCTTCTTTCAACAGCTCCGCAATACGGAAGAGTCTGTGCAGAGAATGAGGCAGCAATGCTTGCCATGAGCCACTTTGACCCTTCTGATTTAAGAGTGGTAGGAAATTCCCTGCAGTTTCTTGCGGATTTCGTAGGAGGGTGCGGCACCGGTAGGCTTTACTGTGCTCTTGAGCCAAACGGTGACATCACTCCCTGTGTTTTCA
>CABMCT010000003.1 GCA_902384675.1 uncultured archaeon
AAGAACAACCTCCTCGCCCCTGCATACCTTTCAAGATACAATGTCACAAGCATTATACCGCTTAACTATTCTGTGTACTCCGACTGCCCTGCAGAAGGGAACCTGACAGGAGTATCCTCAGTGCTTAACCTGACAATGCAGTCCAATGTATACGGCTGCTCTCCTACTGCAACAGGGGCATATTACAACTGCTCATGGAACTCGTCGTACAAGTCCCAGGGCAATTACACAATAAACCTTACAACAACATTGGCAAATTACAACCAGAACATTACTGCGTATCAGGACTGGTTCTGGCTGCTTAATGTGAATTCCACATATTCGAATGCAAATGTAACGCCTGCAACTGGCGGCTGGTCAAGGAACTTTACATTCAATATAACAGTGAATGACACTGACATGGACAATGTGACATGCAGGCTGTTTGTGAACACAACAAGAGGGTATGAGTACAGGGGGCAGAGCACTGTAATTAGCGGGGCAGGATACTGCACAATTACAGTATGGAACTTCAATTATTCGGATGTAAGCAATGCAACATACCTGTTTGAATTGAACGATTCGACAAACCTGTTTAATACTTCTGTTTATTACGGGCCCAATATTACAAAGCCGGCTGTGACCGTGAATTATTCGCTTGGCAATAATTCTGTTGTGAACAGGAGCACAGGCAATACATTGCTTTCCGCTTTTGTGTGGGACATTGATAATTCAAGCTATGCGCCAGGGGTGAATACGACATTCTGGGTGACTACTAACGGAGCGGGTTATGATAACGGGACAATTAATCAGACGAACGGGACAGGGTATGCAAGGCTGTATTTCAGCCCGGGATGCGCTTATGCTGCCGGAGTGCAAAGATGGGTTGCAGGGGTTACTGACGGAAGGTATGTTGGGGGGAATACCTCGATAAATTTCACAACAAACATTTACGGATTCCTGAACAATACATTAGTTGCTCCCACAAACAGCCAGGTTTATCTTCGCGGAAGCAATGTTACAGTGCGCCTGAACGTAACTGATGAATGCAATGTCCTGCAAAACGTAAGTACTGTAAGCATAACATCAATCAGCCAGAAAACATCAGGACTGTTCGCATGCACGGCGGTAAACAATGAAAGCCAGGGGTATTACAACTGCACATTCAACACATCATCGCCAGTAACAATGCCTGCAAAATATTATGATATCAATCTCTTTGTAAATAACAGCTACTTCAATTCATACAACGCATCGTACAGCAGCGCGTACTTTATAGACACAATGCCCGTACTTTCTGCGCCGAATGTGACGCCATCATCCGGAGGCTGGGGAACAACATTCAACTTTTCGGTAAATGCAAGCGACGATGACGAGGACTCTGTAACAGTAAGATTCTATGAACGGCCCAAGGGAGGCGCATGGAGCCTTGCCGGCACACAGACATGTAATGCACCCTGCAGCAACCAGGCGCTGGTATTCACAAACCCTTACGTATGCGGGGATTTGGCAAGCGCGGTGCGCGAATACAAATTCAATGCAACAGACAGCCCCGGGCTGCCTTCCGGAAGAGGGACATACGGCGCAGAGACAGCAACAAACAATCTTACGCTTTCAAAAGATACAGTAACAATCCTGCCGTACGACGGAAATACAGTGAGCGGGAATATCTCAATATACCGCCCGAGCGGGAACTATAATTTCATACTCCGCGTATTTGACAACGACACCGGCGCGTATGAAAACCAGCCGAATACAAAATCCGATATGTGGATTACCCGGAACGGGCTTGGCGGAACTTATGCAGATATTGCCGCACCATTCCTGCTGTATGCAAACACATCGGGAATATTCAACAAGACATTTGACCCGGACTGCACATATTCCATAGGCCCCCAGAACTGGAGAGGAGGTATCGTCGATTCTGACAGCTGCTATAAGGCAACAAACAGCACGGCATATACATTCAACATAACTACATATCCGCTTATCGTAAATCTTTCCATTCCTGCAGGAGGGCATTACAGGAGGCAGATAGACAACATAGTTTTGCGCGGGAATGTGTTTGACGACTGCGGGAGCGTTTCCGGGGCAACAGTAACATTGAAGGCTGAATACGGAGCTACAAAAAAGGACTGCGGCGCGCTTTCGGTTCTGTACGACGAAGGCAGCGGATGGTATAACTGCACTTTCGGCGCCGGCGCCCAGGATACAGGATGGCCTCTTGCCGAGTATAATTCCACCATGCAGGCATCAAAGCAATATTACAATACATCCGCGCTCGTAAAAATCGTGCCGTCATTCAACCTCACAACGCAGCCGGTTGTTGAAAATATTACTTATACTCCGCCTGCTTTCGGCGGGGGCTGGGGAGGGGTCCACAAATTCTCGGTGGATGTTGCAGATGCCGAATTCCCGTCAGATACCGTGCTGGTGAAATTATGGAAATGGCGCAACGCCACAGGATGGGTAGTGATAAATTCCACAAATGTCTCTAACAGCGGCACTTATACATTCATGCAGAGATTCGATTGCCCGCAGATTGGCGCAAACAATTACAAGTTCAATGCAACGGACAAATGGAGCGATTCGAACGAGACCCTGAACAGCTCTTTCACAATTTACAAAGACCGCACAATAGCATACACGAACCCCGGAGGCTATGTTGACAGAGAAGGCAATGCCACACTCCCGCTCCAGATACATATATTCGACGAAGACTATATGAACACTCAACTAGATACGGGATATAATGGAAAAATATATATAACTACAGACGGCACAGGCGGCAATTCATGGGCGGTCGCGAACAGCTCGCTTATAACCGATTCCAGCGGCTACATAGGATTTAATTTTGACCCCGGCTGCGCCCCGCTTTACAAAGCAGGCTGGCAGGACTGGAAAGGCGGAATCAATAACGATACCTGCTATGTCGATTCGAATTCGTCAAATGACCAGCTCTACATAAAAGGCCAGCTGAAGAACTTCATAGCGCAGCCGTTATTTAACCAGAGCATAATTGTCGGAAATGTCGTGAACGTGACAACAAACGTCTCAACCGACTGCCAGGAACTGATACCTGCCTCGACAATAAACATAACAATGAAGAACCCGAACAACCAGTGGGAATCCTGCGGCACATCAATCAATGACCAGGGAAACGGGTACTACAACTGCACATGGAATACTATGTACCATATTGGCGGTTATTATGACATAAAAGTAAACTCTTCAAAAACAGACTATTACGGGAACACAACAACATTCGCAAGCTATGTTTACCTGAACGTAACGCCGCCGGTTGTCGAGAATTTCTCTGTCTCGCCTGCATCCGGGGGATGGGGAAAGATATACACGTATAATGCACAGCTCTATGATTTCCAGCAGAACAACATAACATGCGACCTTTATGTCAGCACAAACGGCGGGGCGTGGAAACTGAAGAACAGCACATTCATACAGACCATTCCCACAGGAGGCGCGGCAAACTGCACCCTCTCGGTATCGAACTTCGGATGCACGGACATCAGCACCAACAATTCGTATAAATTCCAGATATTCGACGGGACCAACAGATTAAATACAACACCTGTGTCCGGGCCAAACCTGACCTCGGACAGCGCCACAATAGCGTATGTTTACGGCAATAACTCCGCTGTAAACAGGTCCGGAAGCCAGACAACCCTGTTTACCGCACAGGTGCTTGATGCCGACAAGGGAGGCGCCCCGGTACAGACAGGGTCAAGCGTAACATTCTGGGTCACAAAGAACGCAGTCTCTTTTGACTTCGGAAACAGCGTTTTGACCAATTCCTCGGGATATGCAAATTATAATTTCCACCCGACCTGCTCGCCGACAAAATACGAAGTGGGTCCTGAGTACTGGAAGGCCGGGATAACCGATTCATGCTATGTCCGGGTAAATCTCACGTCAAACTATACAACAACAGTCATCGGAACCCTCAATAACACAATAGAATTTCCCGACTTCGGGACAGAATTCCTGCGCGGGGAAAATGTGACGATAAAAAGCAACACCACTGAAACAATACGCGACGACTGCTCGCTGGGCCTCGGCGGGGTGAATAACACCATTACATTTAATCAGGAGGACGGCGTTACGAATTACTCATGCACAACAGAAGACCTCACAGGAGGGTATTACCGGTGCATCAGGAACACTTCGGACATGAGAGCAAGATGGTATAACACGACAATGGTCTCATGGCAGCAGTACTATAATAACAACACGCTGGTAAAGGCAAAACATTTCTTTGTCAAGACAATCCCTGTTTTAACAAACGACACGGCCCTTACAAACCCGGGAGGGTGGGGAGCGAGATTTTACTTCAGCATCAATGTAACAGACGAGGATCTTGATAACGTAACAATCAACCTCTACACGAAAAAGAATATATCCGGCAGCTGGGGGCCTGCAAAGAACACCACTATACTTTCAGGCCCGATAAACCAGAGCATAACCCTGTCATGGAAGGCTGCCGATGACTGCAATAACATCGCCTTGTGGAACTATTATTTTGAGGCAATCGACACGCACTCCCTTACAAGCTCGACAAGCCCCGGGAACTTTACAATAGAAAAAGACGATGTCAATGTCCAGTACTTAGCCGGCGATAATTCATTCACATGGAGAAACGGAACATACAACAGCACGCTTATGCTGAACATAACGGACCTTGACAGGAATAATATTTCCGTGGGAAGCGGAAACCTGGCAGGCTTCTGGGTAACCAGGAACGCAAGCGACCCCAATTCATGGGATGCCGGAAAGTCCGTGGCAACCGGTTCTGACGGGTCGATTATATATTATTTCATGAGCGCGACAGCAGGGCAAAAATGCGATTATGGCGCAGGCATACAAAAATGGAGGGGCGGCATATCCGGCGACAGCTGCTACAAAGACACGAACTCTTCTGCTTACAGCATAACGATAAACTCAAGCCTTGCGCCGAACATAACCAATGTCTACGGCCAGGGATACTTAAAAGGTGACAAAGTGCCGCTTACTGCAAAAGTATATGATGACTGCGGCCCTGTTGAAAGCGCAACGCTTTCATATTTGCTTATAAACCTGCCAAATTCCGGGAACTGCAATAATGTGGACAACGCCGGCTGGAATGAAAGCAGCGGATGGTACAACTGCACATGGGATTCGGCAGGCAAGCCGTACAAGTGGTGGAACGTCACGGCCACTGCGTCCAAAAACTACTATGTGCAGAATTCAACATCCGGCACTGACAGGTTCTTCCTCGGGGCAACGCCGAAGCTGGATTCCCCTTCGGTGGACACGCCCTTCGGGGGCTGGGGAGCGAATCACCAGTTCAGCGTAAAAATAACAAGCCTGGACAATGCAATGAATAATGTTTCCCTCTGGAAGAGCCTTGATAATGCGACATGGAATCTGGTGGACTGGCAAAGCGTGAATATGCCGGTAGGCACATGGGTCTATTTCAACGAGAGATTTGTATGCAGCGACTACCTGAATGCTTCGTCAGGGGTAAATTACTACAGGATAAATTCAACAACAGTTTTCGGCTTCGGCAACACAACCCCGGTTCTCAATTTCACCCTTAGTTACGATAATATCACCGCCTCGATAGACCCTGCAAGCAACACCACGGTAAGAAGGCTGAACACAAACGCGGCATTCCTGCAGGCACGGATTTACGATACAAATTACGGCCTCTATCAGAATAACACCGCAGGAAGAATATGGGTGACATTGGACGGAAATGCTTTCGGGTACAATAGCACATGTTCAACCACTAACGGCTACTGCAATATCAACTACGACCCGCAATGCAACAGCGGGACAGGCCCCCAGAACTGGAAGCTGGTCGCAGAGGACGCATGCTACCAGAGGGTAAACTCCACAAACTCGACGCTTACTGTAATAGGCCAGCTGTATAATAACAATATCAATCCCTCCATAAACCAAATCCTTAACAGGAATACTACTGTACAGCTGAACGCAACAGTAAAGGACGACTGCAACGCCTCGATAGGCAGCGCAACAATCTACTGGTATAACAGCACTCCGAAACAGATTGCAACAGGCTATAATACAACGTGGAATGTTCCTCTGGCTTATACATTAAGCCCTGAAACAATAAAGACAAACGCAACGCTCCAATATTATGACAACGGCACAAATTCCACCCCGGTATACATTTACGGGTGGAGCAGCATATCGGCGCTGGTGCCTGCAAACGGCTCGACCTATCTTGCAGGGCAATATGTCGGTGTCCTGTGCACTGCCATTGATGCCAATACAACTACAGCTCTTGCGAATTACAATGCCAGCTTTTATAAGGACGGAACGTTCCAGACTTGGAATACGACAGATACTAACGGAATCTCTCTCTGGAACTGGTCAACATCATCAGACAGCTTTGGCTGGCATAATATAACGTGCATAATCCAGAATGACAGCGCCCAGTACTATTCCCCGGCAATCCAGCAGGCAGCAAACAGCATAAGGATAAACAGGTCTGCGGTAATAAAAAGCATAACATTATCCAACCCGAACATTTTCAGGAACGACTCTTTCAGCCCGTATGCGACAAATATCACTGTCAATGTTTACGACGCGCTTATAGGGCCTGCTTCCGGGGCGAATGTATTGTTCTACAATTCAACGGACTTTATCGGGAACTGCACAACCGACGCAAGCGGCAATTGCTATATAACCTACAATGCATACGATAACGCCACGCCCGGGGGGTATATCATCTACATTAATTCCACAAAATCAGGGCTTGAGAATTCAACAACCAGCCAGACAACTATCGGTGTCAGGGGAATATTATTCATCAATATAACTTCCCCGGCAAACGGCACATCCTGGAGCAAGGCAGCAACGCTAAGCCTGACCTCGGACATAAAGAACGAGAACGGATACGCGGATAACGCCACAGTAACATGGTATATGGGGGGCGGCGCTATTGCAAGCGGGCAGAACACAACCTACGCCCTGGCGCCGCAGCTTCCTGGACAAAAAACGCTTGTTTCAAATGCCACGAAACCATATTATGTAACAGGCACTTCCAATGTCTCTATCGGTGTAAACGGGCTTATTGATGCGACATGGTGGAATCCTCCCGACGGCTCGATACAGGCATATCCCGGCTCGTTCAATGTACAGTGCATAGCGGTTGACAATACATCCGGGAGCAGTGTGGGAGGATACAGCATCAAGTTCTGGTACCTTAACGGCTCGGACTACATATATAATGGAACCTATGTTACAGACGGCTCGGGAATTGCGGGATACACATGGTATCCCCAGTCCAAAGGCACTCTCGGATTCAAGTGCAATATTACTGCAAATGCCTCTATGTATTATTCGCCGAATATCGACAGCGCAACCGCGACAATAACCGTAAAGGACGTGCATCCCCCGCTGATAAATAATGCAAGCATAATTCCGAACCAGAGCCTTGAAGCGAACCTGAATTCAACGAACATAACCGCAATTATAACAGACGACGTACAGGTATATTCGGCAATTGCAAGCATAACCCTGCCCAATGGCACGATTGTGAATAAGACAATGAGCCAGATTTCAAACAACACTTATTCGGTAACATACATGCCGCCGATAGGAGGGAACTATTCGGTAAGCATAATGGCAAAAGATTCCCCGCCTGAAAACAATACCAACATAACCTACGCAGGCAACTTCAGCGTGTGGGGAAAAGCTAATGTGGCAGGCACGCAGATGGGCGCCACCACCATATTCGGCATAACGCAGGTATCCGGCACATCGTTCGTGCTGAATGTGAACAGCACCAATTACGGCCCCCCGAATGCATACACGATGAATATAAGCCTGACAGAATCGCCAACAGGAGCGCTGAATTATAACACGTCGTCGTATTCGTGCGGCAATATGGGCACGGGCACGTCATGCTCGCGGGACTTCCTTGTCACTGTTCCTGCCAAGACACCGCCGGGGCTGATATATCTATATGGTACAACATGGTGGACTAACCCCGACAGGACTGTAAACAGCACCTTGGGCACTACACTGGTGGATGTGGCATCAAATCCTGTACTTAGCATAGCAGAGGCAGGAACCGGTATCGCAAACAGCACACCGCACGGAGCCACAACCACTATAGGCACAATAACCGTAGGCGCATCAGGAAACGATGCAATTACAAATACACAACTAAGTATAGTCGGGAACAACCTTGCGCTCTCATGCCCCCTCTGCGTCCTTACAATAATGCCCTCCTACCAGGGTATTTTACTTGCAGGCTCGAACTTTACATCGCAGATAAGCATGTATGTGCCGTTCGGCACTGCGCCGGCAAACTACTGGACGTATGTGTCTGCAATATCCGCTAACGCCCCGCCGGCTATGGTGCTCGTAAATGCAACAGTGCCTGTGGATGCGTCATGGAATGTAACTCCCGTAAACTTTGGCACTGTGCTCGCCCCCCTAAACACATCGGCAACCATAGGCACAATCCTTGTGAATAATACCGGAAACATCCAGAGAAACATACTGGTGTTCAAAAACGGGGATACCCAGTCTCTTACAGCAGTCAGCCCCACATCATTCAGCCTTGGCGTCGGCACTTATTCAAATATTACTGTAAGCTATTCCACAACGCCCACAACCTCACAGGGCCTGTATCCGATAGATATAGTAATACGAAACGCATCTTCCGTACCTGTGCAATACAACGTAAATTTCCTGCTTAATGTAACCGACATACCCCCGGTAATATCAAATATCTCGATAAACCCGGCGGGCTATGAGGCAGGCACGGAGTACTCGAATATTTCCGCAATAGTGACCCACAATGTCGGTGTTTCGCAGGCGTGGATTAATTCAACCAAGCCGAACGGCACGGCATTTATAAAATACTTTAGCACAACAGGGCCGAATGTATTCATGAATTACAGCGAAAGCGAAACAGGAACTCACAGTATAATAATATGCGCCAACGACACCGGCGGGCTCGTGGGATGCACGCAGGGATATAATATCAGCGTTATGGCAAACACAACGCTTGCGACCCAGACAAGCATAACCAATGCGTCAATCGGCGGAGTTATGCTTGCATCCGGCGTAACGGTCCCGTTCAACTTTACAATAAGGAACGGCGGCTATTCAAGAGCCCTGAATGCTAATACGACAATAACGCCGCCTACCAACTGGACTGTTTCACAGGGCTCGTTCATAATAGGCAGCCTCCCGAAAAATGCGTCATATGCAAACAGCGCGCTTCTTAGCGTGCCTGCGAATGCTCTCGGCAATTACTCTATCAACTTTACGTCAAACTGGACAAATTACGACAACACGAGCGGCACCAATACCGCCATTATCATGGTAACTGTTGCATCAAACCCTGCGCTTAATATAGTAGACAATCCGATTTCAGTGCGCGTTGAAACCGGCAAAAACGGAACGTATAATTTCACATTGAACTCGACAGGAAATGACATCGCGCAAAACATACAATTCAATTGCACCGGCGGTGCCGCATGCACGTCATTCAATACTTCATTCAGCCCGGCCGGGGTCGCGAGCCTTGCAAAAGGAAATGCCACGAATATAACCATCACCGTGTCTGCTTCGGGCAGCCAGTCCCCCGGCATATACTCAGGGATTGTCAGGGCATATACCCCCGCAACAAGCGCTGACACAAACCTGTCGGTTATAGTGCCCACAAATCTTACATGGCAGCACAGCCCTGCCTCGATTTCAAAAGAGGTTGCCGCAAATACAACAGATGTCATGGGAACTGTAATTGTATCGAACATCGGGAACTCGCCGGTATTCCTTTCGGCAACGCTTTCGAACACGACGCTGTTTAGTGTAAACAAAAGTTCAATGACAGTGCCTGTCGGAGGCTATGATACGGTATCCATAAATTACTCTGCGCCTGCAGTAACTTCTTCGCAATCATACGCCGCATATTTTACGACAACAAATGTGAGCGCATTCATAACCAACCAAACGACCCTGCTGAACATAACCGTGCATCCGATATATTTATATGTCCTTTCCCCGACCTCTGCCACCCCCAAGCTAAACGTAACTATGGGAGATAATATACAAGTGACGATAAACCTCACATACGGCCTCGCGCCGCTGCCTGAAAATGTGACATGGGAAATAAACCTGACAAACGGGGGAACCCCTGCCCCGGCAAGCATAACTGCGGCAACCTACAACCCGGCACAGGGGCTCTGGACTGTTAACTTTACTGCCCCGGATATACTTGCAGGAATATCATACACTCTAGTTACAAAAGCCACATACACAACGAAAAATATCGCCGCTCTCAATACCCAGAAGAACGCAATAGTCTACACGGACAATATACCGCCGCTTATATCCATGTCGCTGCCGCTGGCAGTAGCGCGAGGCACAACGGTTTTGATATCCGTAAACGCTACAGATTCCGGAGGCGTACGCAATGTCCCTGTCAATATAACCGACCCGAGCAGCGTGCTTTATTCAAGCAATGCAACGCTTATTTCGCAATCCGGAAATGCGTACATATTCAGCCTGAACTTTAGCAACACGTCTCTTCTTGGCACATATTCTGTCGTGGCAGATGCATACGACCTCTCCGGAAACGTCAACACGACAAATGCAACATTTGATGTTTATAACCCCGCGTACTTTAGCGGATACACATATGATGTGGAAGCAGTGAATACCACCAATCCAGCGTTCTCTGCCCAGTTCAGGATGTATAAAAACGACATGCCGGTGCTTTTGCATAATTTCTCCTCCGATAGCCTTAGCGGGTACTATAACCAGAGCGTGTATGTAAGGACATACGACATATATACGGAAGCATTCAACGTCAGCCTGGCATTCAAAAACGTCAGCATGCCGTCTGCAGGCATGTTCAACCCGATACTTATCGGGAACATCCCGCTATCGCTCATCGGAGCAGGCCCGTTCAAGGCAATCTACTTTGACAGTGCAATGGGCGCAGAATATCAGAACATAACATTTGATTATTCGCCGTATTCCGGAACGTACGCCAACGACATCAAAGTATATTATTGCGGCAACTGGACAATAAGAACCGGATGCGCGTCCAGCTGGGCAAGAAGGAACAGCAGCCTTGACACGTCCACAAGAAGAATAACCCTGACATCAACAGACACAAAAGGCGCGTATGCAATGGCGCAGTATATTTGCGGAAACAAGGTATGCGAGTCGGATTATGGAGAATCAAATGCCAACTGCCCGCAGGATTGTACCATCCCGATTATTCCGCCTATCCCTCCGATTCCGCCTATTACAGGAGGCACCAGCGGCGGCACAAGCGCCGGCGGGGGAGGCAGCGGCGGAGCCGGCGGCGGAAGTGCCGCAGGAGGCGGGGCGGGTGGCGGGGGCGCAGCAGGAGCAACACAGCAGGCTCAGACCCAGCCAACTACCGGAGCAGAAAACGTGCCGGTTGAAATAAAGTCAACGCTGCTCTACATAACACTTGCCCCGGGCGAGCGGGAAGTCCATTCCATAGAAATCAAGAATAACCAGAACAAGGAGATTACATCGAAGTTAAGCGTCGAAGGATTTGTATGGGAACTGATTAAGCTTGAAAAAACCGATGTAACTGTGGCGCCCAAATCAACCGCAACAGTGAAAATCGAAGCATACGCGCTGCCGTCAACAGTGCCAGGAATTTACACAGGCGACATTGTCACAACCACGGGAAACCTGACTTACAAGACGCCAATCACAGTAAAAGTGGAAATAAAGGAGGAGCCGCTTCTTGACGTTATACTGCAGGCGCTCTCAGGCGCAGTAAAGCCCGGGGAAGACGCGAAGTTCAGGGTCACGATAAAGAACATGGGAAAGACGGCAACAGTAAATGACATAACGCTGAATTATATTATAAAGAGCCTCGGGAACGGAACAATAATTAAAACCGAAAAGGACACTATTGCAGTAAACCAGACACTCTCATTTGAAAAATCAATATTTATACCAAACGACACTGCAGAAGACAGGTATGTCGTTGATGTAAATGCAACATATGCCAATGCCGTAAAAACCGCAAGCTCTGCGGCAACATTCGACGTAACAACGCTCCCGTGGGTAGTGGTGCTTCTGCGCAGGGCATTCATGAGCTGGCTGACGTATGTGATACTTCTTATTGTGGTTCCTGTATCCGTTGTTGGAAGGCGCGCATACAAGGCATACTATGAAAAGCGGGCAAAGGAGGCAAGATACATATTCCCGATGGATTACTCCAAACTGCCGCAGAAGGGCGACAAGACCATACAGGTAGGAAAGATTGCAGAAACAGATATCAATTCATACCTCGATGTGAAGAACCTTACAATGCACTCAATAGCAGCAGGAGGTACCGGTTCAGGAAAGAGCGTAACCGCAATGGTCACTGCAGAGGAACTGCTCAAGCGCGGAATACCTGTCATAGTATTCGACCCGACAGCGCAGTGGTCCGGGTTCATCAGGCCGTGCAAGGATCCGCACATGATTGACCTGTACGCAAGATACGGCCTCAAGCCGGAAGATGCAAGAGCATTCAAGACTAATATTATAGTAGTTAACAACGCAACCAGCCTGACCGATGAGGAAATAGACATCCGCCAATACATGAAACCCGGAGAGATAACTGTATTCATCATGAGCAAGCTGCGCTCTTCAGAGCTTGATGCATTTGTCAGAAGAACCATCCAGAAGATATTCAGCATCCAGTGGCCTGAGGCACGCGACCTAAGGGTGCTTGTTGTCTATGATGAAATGCACCGGCTGCTTCCGAAGTACGGAGGTAAGGGCGGTTACATAGAGCTGGAAAGAGGATGCCGAGAGTTCCGTAAATGGGGTATCGGCTTGTTCCTGATATCGCAGGTACTTTCGGACTTCAAGGGCTCAATCAGGGCTAATATTGCAAATGAAATACAGCTGCGAACCAAGTACAACGGAGATATCAACAGGGTTAAGCAGAGGTACGGAACTGATTACGCGCTACGTGTTGTCAAGCTTACTGTAGGAGCAGGTCTTTTGCAGAATCCTGAGTTCAATGACGGTAAGCCGTGGTTCATCCAGTTCAGGCCGCTGCTCCACGACACAGGCAGGCTGACTGAGGAAGAGCTTGCCGTATATATCAAGATTAACCAGAGCCTTGCGGAAATAGACGCGAAAGTTGCCGCGCTTAAGGCAAAGGGCATTGACACATACGACGTGGAAATGGAGCTGAACATGGCGCGCGACAAGACAAAGCAGGGAATGTTCAAGATGGCCGAGACATACATAGAATCAGTCAGGGCAAGGCTTGCTGCTTTAGAAGGAGGAGGAGTATGATTGCTTTGTGTACAATTTTATTGAATGCGAATCATACTCCGACGATTGGCGCGGGTTAAATTAAGAATTATTGAAGGGTGTAATTTGTGGCTGCAGACAAGAAAGAAAAAAAGAAGGGAAGCGAGTTTGATGAGCTTAGCCTGGATGAGATGATAGAGAAAAAGAAGCAGATTGATGCGCTTCTTGCGGACCTTGAGAACCAGTACCGCGGCGCTTCGATTACCGAGCAAAGCTATAAGCAGACAAAAGAGGCCAACCTCAAAAAGCTTGCCGAGGTAAGAAAAAGGCTTGAGGAGTGGGGCATAACAGATACGGGCCCGTCTCCTGCACCTGCGCCATCTTCACCTCCGGCTGCCCCTGCCACCGGTGCGCCCGCGCCAAACCCCGCTCCAAGCCGTTTAGCAGTTCCTAAATCACCTTCCCCTAATGTTGTCTCTGAGACACTAAAAGAGCCTGCGCAGGCTCAAAATTCCGCTGCGATGCCGGCTTTGGCAACCCCATCTGCCGAGCCGGCAAAAGAGACGCCGGCGGCGCAAAATACCCCTGCGCAGGCTCCTATATCTTTTGCACAGAAACTAAAGCAATTTGCGCAACCATCCGGCTCATCCGCATCCAGGCAGTCCGAAGATATGAGTTACCAGTCGATATCGCAGATACAATCGGTGGTATCGCAGACAGCGCAGCTTGAGATGCAAAAATTCCAGGAAAAATTCAATGTGGAACTCGAGCGGCTGAAAGCAACACTGGACGCACTGAAAGAAACAAGAGCATCGTCTGACGAGCGCATACACATGCTGACCGAAGGGCTTGCAGAACTGCGGTCAAATGTTTTCCAGAGAGAAGCAGGAATAAAAGAGCAGGAAATGAAAGTCGCAAAATTAAAGGAGCTGATGGAGGATATCGAGCCGCAAAAAATAAACAAGGAATTTACAAAGCGCGACAAGATATTTTCAGACATCGAAGTCCGAACAGAGAAGCTTGAGGTAAAAGTAAGCGACCTGATAAAAAGCCTTGGAGAAATAAACGCGCTCCTAAAAAGCATCGGCGGGCTTGAGAATGTGGCGAATGTAGACCATGAGGTTGCAAAGAAAATGGAAAAGATTGACGAGATAAACAAGTCCGCAGAAAGGCTGTCCTCGAAGATAGAGAAAATATTTATTGACATGAACAAGCGGCTTGAAAAATTCAGCATATACGAGGCGCGACAGGACAACATCAACGAAATCGTAAACGACATGATGAAAAATCTTGACGGCGTCGGCGTAAAGTTCGAGGCATATGTCGAGAAAAAAGAGCTGACAACTTTTAAGGAAGACCTTGCTGACATGCAGAAAAAGCTTGATGAGATGAAAAAGACGCTGAAAAAAGCAGTGCCGTTTGCAGAAGCGCAGGTGCCGGAAGAAGTGCAGGCGCTGATGAACGAGAAAGAAGACGTCGAAACGCTTCTTTCATCCATTGAATACGAGCACCAGAAAAAACAGATTTCGGATGCGGATTATGCTTCGATAAAAGAAAAGAACATGGTCCGGCTAAAAGAAATCAGGGAAAAAATCGGTGCATTGGTAAAAAGAATAGAGCCGAAAGAGGCTGATAGCACAGAAAAGAAAGAAGCTCCGGCAATAAAGGAAATCAAGCTCGCGGCGCAAGTTGCAGATGCAAAGCCGCAGGAAAAAACTCCTGAGGCGGAACAAAAAATTTCGGCGCAAAAAGAAGGCGCCGCATCCAAAAAAGAAGCTGTTCCAATAACCCTGCCAAAAGAAGCGCCGCAAAATGCAAACATTCCTGCTGCAAAGCCGAGCGAGGCAATCCCGCAACAGTCAGCAACTCCGACAGATGCAAAAAAGCCGGAAACGGATAATTCGGTAAAGACCGAACAAGAGGAACGAAAGCGCGGGAAAACGCAGGATTCGCGATTGAAGATGATGAGGAGTGACATTGCGGGAAATCATGCAATTCGCGATGGAACGACGATGAGGAACGAAAGCGCGGCAATTCAGGGCTCGC
>CABMCT010000004.1 GCA_902384675.1 uncultured archaeon
CAAATGGCGGAGTCCAAAAAATTGCGAAAAGTGATGTTAATGTGACGGAATATCCTGCGGCGTCATTCTGGCTGAGAGGAATGACTAATTTCTGGAATTATATTGCGGATGTCCCGAGAAACATCTGGTTGAGCAATGAAACGCCCTATTATGTTTTCAGGCAGTGGAATAATTTCGGAAGAAGAATGGAGACCGACAGCGGAACGAACTTCAGGACGCTTTTCAGGTTTGGATATTTGAATACATTTAATTCATTTACCGCTTCAGAATACAACCAGTCTATGTTCATTGACCCGACTATCCAAGTTGCTCCGACACAGCTTAATGGAATAACTATGTGGAATGACACGATTCCTCAGACAACATGCATTGCAACAAGATTCTGGCCAGAAGTTACAGGATGGCATTTTGTTGACAGAAGCTGCTATTATGAGGAGGTTGGTGCGAGAAACACAAGTTCGGGCAATACGTATAATATATGAACAACAATAAACGGGACATGGATTTCAGGTGTTACTTACGCGCTTGTAAAGACAAAATTCTGGGAGGGGTATCCAATTACAGGATATCTCGGGCATGACAACTGGACATGGACGGCATGGTATAACACATCGGCTGAACAGGTGTTAGGTTACATGACAAAATTTGGGGAAGACCAGGATGATGTTTACAGCGATATCTATGGAAGAGCGGTTTTGTTCTATAATGACGGGGCAAGCTCAACCTATTATTATAAGCCGCAATTCAGGGCGGACTTGAACAGAAAAACAGATAATTACGTTCTTTTCACGGGCGCAGGAGATGGAGGAGCTTAAGAGGATTTCTACAATTGTAGCAAGGTTGACTTGATTGCTAAAGAAATTTCGAATCCTATTGCAATCTCGTTGGCGGCGGATGAAGAAGGCGTCTATTCTGGAATTGGAGGGTATACATTCACTCATAAAATAGAGTTTAATGCAACAGAGCCAAATATAATGAACAGAACATACGAGCCTGCAGAAATAGTCTTTAATCCAACGGGAGGTTTGAGAACTGACTGCCAAGATATTGTTGTAACAAACACGAGCGACGCACTTGTTAGCATATGTCAGACGGATAATTCTTCGGCGTGCGCAACTGGAACCAATGTCTCGCTATGGATAATGATGAACTGGACAAGAAATGAGACAAAGGGCTTAAGAATTTATTATAACAGCTCAGCAGCGACTCCAAGCCCTGGATGGACGACAGACTTGCTTGTTCGTAATATGAGCGGTTCGTGCAATGCAAACAATCAGGAAATAAACGTATCAAACAGATATTTCATGTGGAATCGCCCTGCTGCGTGGACTTCCTCAAATGAAATTACGCAGTATGCCAGTGGCGCAAACCATTCAATGTGGCTTAGCACGGCACTTCATTACCAGAATCAGATTTGCTACAAGAATTCAAATACGACTCCTAACGGCGGGGGGCTTGCAGCGGATACATGCAGTCAGGCTGTAACAACAATGATGTCAAGATGCCTGACGGCAGGAAGCTCTGGAAAGATATTTGCAAAACTGAATGCTACCATGGAAGTAAGGAACATCTCGAGCAACCGCCCATACAACAACAGCAACATGACTGTTGAATACTATTTCTTTGCGAATAGCGAGAGAGTAAGGATAAGAACGAAACTAATGGATAGCGCTCCAATGATAAATACTACCGTCTCGAAGAACTGGCCGCCTTATTATTATTTCCAGATTAATGCATTTAAGCCATCCATTGCAAGGGCAAACAACACATGGATTTATTATTCAGGGTTGTATGAGAAGATGAAAAAGCCCGCCGCAGTTACAAGCGGAGATAGATTAGAATCTAACCTCTCAATGAGCCCGCTGCCTCTGGCATTTACAATAAGATTTAATTATTCATTCCCGGGGGCGAATGGGAACATGACGCGTCCTTCTGACCCTACAGACGGAGTGTTCTGGAGTGAAGGATGCACTGCGCTAAAGAACTATCAGTATTACAACTATTCATCAAGCACTGGAACCTTGGCGCTAACTTTTGGCTCGGCAACTCCGAATACAATTGCAAGCTACACGAGTGAGTTTATAGCCTGCTCAAAGGATGTTGCGTCCATGCTGCCTGAAATGGGCGCCCCAGGATATGTGAATGTTATTCCTGAAATGTCTTGGTATGGCACATCAGCAAATAAATGGGACGACCCAATCTATAGAGGGAAGTTCTATATGCAGCCGAATGAGTGGCGTCCGTACATCAGAGAAAATAGATTCCTTGCGCCCTATGCAACAAACAATCCGTATGCAACCGCAAGAATCTCGTCATATGTCATCAAGAAGTGCCCTACAAAAGAGTATGGATACCGAGGGTATGACGACTTCTTTGCAGATATTCCAAACCTTATTCAGAATTCAAGCATAATGGTAAGGGAAAACACGGTGAATATTCCATGCGCGACACAAGTCATAAAATGGACGGACTCGAGAGGTTCGGACGGACAGCAGATAATCTTCGCAAAGAATCTGACAGTTATTGTTGGAGAGATATTCAGCGCAGGAATTACTTACCCAACCAGCACCTACGCGTCAGGAACTTATACGCTGCAGAAAGATGGAAATCTTG
>CABMCT010000005.1 GCA_902384675.1 uncultured archaeon
AGCGTAGGCGGTTCAATCGGACGGGACGATGCAACTGCAATGGGCGGGCTTTTTGTGATAAACGAGACTGTCAAAAAACTGAACATGGACCCGAAAAAAACATCTGTTGCAATACAAGGTTTTGGCAATGCAGGCTCGAATCTTGCAAGGCTGATGCATAGGGACGGGTACAAAGTTGTTGCTGTAAGCGATTCAAAAGGCGGAATTTACAACAAAGCAGGGCTGGATGTAAAAGCGGTAATGGAACATAAGGAAAAAACCGGAAGCGTGGAGAATTTCCCCGGAGCAAAGAATGTGACAAACGAGGAGCTTCTTGAGCTTGAATGCGATATTCTCGCACCATCGGCGCTTGAAAACCAGATTACAAAAGATAATGCCGCAAATATAAAGGCAAAGGTCGTTCTTGAGCTTGCAAACGGGCCGACAACTCCTGAAGCAGACGAGATTTTAGTCAAAAGAAATATATTGGTTGTGCCGGATATTCTTGCAAATGCAGGAGGCGTTACAGTCAGCTACTTTGAGTGGGTACAGAACCGCGAGGGATATTACTGGACTGCAGAAGAGGTTAACGAGCGATTGAGGAAGCTGATGGTAAAAGCATTCGGCGACATCTATGCAGTCAAGGAAAAGGAAAAAATCGACATGAGGACTGCAGCGTATGTTGTCGGACTGGAGCGAATGGTAAAGGCGATCGAAGCTAGAATCTAGCTTCGTATCTTTGCCCAATAATTATTTCCCTCGCGCCAGCTCTTTTTGACCTTTAGCCCTGCTTTTTTCGCAAGCGCGTCAAGTTCGCCTTCCTTGAACAGATGGTAAAATCTCGGAAATTTTTTATTCCACTCAAGTTGTATGTCCTGACTTTTTCTTTTCGCGAAATTCTTTTGCTCAAACGCCCAGACAGAGATAAGAATTGCAGATTTTGAAACGCGCGCGGCTTCTTTTAATGCCTGAATCCGGTCTTTTTCGTCCTTGAAATCATGCCTTTCGGCAAGCTTTTGGGAACTTTGAGTCCCAAAATGGTGCACAACCGCGATACAGATTGAATTGTCAAACGTGCGGTCGCGAAAAGGAAGGGCAAGAGCATTGCCGAGGACTAAATGTGCGCCTGTTTTTTTCTTTGCGATTTTCAGCAGATTTTTCGAGATGTCAAGCCCGACTGCATTTAAGCCGCGTTTTTTTGCTTCAATCAGATGCCTGCCGTTTCCGCAGCCAATATCGAGAATCTGCGAATTTTTCGGAAGAGTTTCGAGAAAGTCAGAAACCTCTTTCCATGGCTGCTCGCGCGTCCTTGAAAACTCTTCTGCGAATTTGTCGTAATCACTCTTAACCATATCTTATTATTCTTTTTCAAACAAATAAAACCATGAACTGCGAAATCTGCGACAAGCGCACGACAAACCCTGTAAAAATCCGGCTTGAGGGCGCTGTAATGAATGTATGCGAATCGTGCGCAAAGCTTGGGGAGCGTGTTTCTCCCATGCCTGTTTTTTCGTCCAGACGCGAGAAAGAATTCGAGATGTCAAAAGAAGAGATTGTCGAGGATTATTCTTCGCTTGTAAAATCCGCGAGAGAGAAAAAGGGCTGGACGCAGGAGCAGTTGGCCCGCGAAATTCTTGAAAAGGAATTCATCATCCAGCGGATTGAGCAGGGCCGCATGCCTCCGACAATAGTTCTTGCGAAGAAACTGCAACGGGCGCTTGGAATACATCTGATTACAATGGTCGCGCAGGAAAAGGTCGAACTCGGCAAATCGCAGGATTCAGGGTTTACCCTCGGCGATTTAATTAAGGTTAAAAAGAAATAATTTAATGGTAATTCTATGAAACTTGTAATCTCCCTCGGCGGCTCTCTATTGACACGTGATTTCTCCACATCAGGCGTAAAGAAATACATCGACGTGCTGAAAAAAATCTCTGAAAAAACAGAGCAGCTTGTGGTTGTTGTCGGCGGCGGCAAAATTTGCCGCGAATACCAGGCAATTGCCCGCGAACTCGGCGCAACGCGCGAAATGCAGGATTACATCGGCATAAAGTCCACGCAATTCAATGCTTCTTTGGTTGCTTCTGCATTTGCAGGCTATTCGGAAATTCCGAACAATGAAAAAGAGCTTAAGTCGGCGTTAAAAAATAACAAAGTCGTTGTTGCAGGCGGTTTCAAAGGCGGCCAATCAACAGACGCCGCTGCAGCATTCTCAGCAAAAAAAATAAAGGCGGATTTGCTGATAAATGCAAGCAATGTCGACGGGGTTTATGATTCCAACCCTGCCGAGAACAAAAATGCAAAGAAAATTCCCCGGTTAAGCTATTCTGAACTTAAGCAGATTCTTTCGAAAAACGCACAGCTTCCGGGCCAGTACGGGCTTTTTGACTTGCGCGCAGTCGAGATAATTTCCAGCGCGAAAATAAAAACCGCTTTTATCGATGGAACAGACGCAGAAGAAATTTATCGTGCGGCATTTGGAGAGCATAAGGGAAGTGTTGTAGAATGAGCAGCTCAAAATGCAATGAAATCCTGGAAAAGCTGAAGTCGCTATACAACCCGAAAAATGTGGAAGGCGCAGCGCGATTTGGCATAAACTCAGAAGGCAATTATGGCGTTTCTATACCTGTTTTGCGGAAAATGGCGCGCGAGATAGGCAAAAATCATGAGTTTGCGCAAGAGCTATGGGCTTGCAGGGTTAACGACACGCGGATATTGGCGTGTTATGTCGATGAGCCGAAAAAAGTTACAGAAGCGCAGATGGAAGCGTGGGTTAAGGATTTTAATTCATGGGATGTTTGCGACCAAGTATGCGGGAATTTGTTTGACAGGACAGAATTTGCACATAAAAAAGCGATTGAATGGAGTTCCAGAAAAGAAGAATTTGTAAAGCGTGCAGGGTTTGTGCTGATGGCAACTCTTGCGGTTCATGATAAACAGTCAACCGACGCAGAATTTCTAAAATTCCTGCCGATAATTAAGCGCGAATCAATTGATGAGCGCAATTTTGTCAAGAAATCTGTGAACTGGGCGCTGCGCCAGATTGGAAAGCGCAATGCAGTGCTGAATAAAAAGGCGATCGAGATTGCGAAAGAAATTCAGAAAATCAATTCCAAAAGCGCGTGCTGGATTGCGAATGACGCGATAAGGGAACTGGAAAGCGATGCTATAAGGAAAAAATTAAACTAAAGTTGTACTTATTTCTTCTCCTCAGCTTTCGGAGCCTCTGCAGTCTTACCGAAAATTTCAGCTAAAGGCTTTGCACCCGGCTTTACAATTTTGAGATTTATTTGCGCGATGTCCTGTGCAATGACTTCTCCTCGTATTGATTTTTTGCGCCTCATGCCTTTCATGGTCGGGTAAAATCCGGGGCCTTCTGCTACAAG
>CABMCT010000006.1 GCA_902384675.1 uncultured archaeon
CAAGCCATGCCCTGTTCTCAAGTTGCGCGATAGTCTTCGGAACGCTGAAAGCACCCTTCCGGCGTTCTATATCCGCCATAGTTAAAATGGACTGCTGCTCGTTTCCGGTAATAACCAACCGGTTTAAGTTAGTAAGTATGTCGGCAATTACAAACTCGTAGTTTATAAGATAAACAGAACTCGTTCCGCCGCCATAGTAAACAACCGCCACCTCAATATATTTATAAGCAGGGTCAAGACTTGCCGGGTCAAAGGTCAAAGTAATTTGCTTATCACTTATCTCATTCACGGGGTCGCCGCCTATTGTGTCCGCAGGAGAACTTGACTTAGAAATCTGCGTAGCCCATGACTGACATAAAAAGCTGGTCTTCTGAAAGTCTGCGGTAGAGTACCTTATGAAAAAGAAATAGTTTCCGCAAAGTAATTGTCCGCCACTCTGTTCGGTCATCGAAGTAACTATCGGATGTAAAGCGCTCTCGGCGAAGACATTGATTTGGTTAAAACTACCCGTATAATAGGTTCGTATATTGTATTTACCTGTCTGGTCAAAACCGGAGTTCACACATCGGAACATGCTCTTATTATCTGTCCAGTAGATATTTACGCTGTTGTCATAGTCAATTCGCGCAAAGGCCTGTATCTGGTGGCTTTTGTCAAAATTAAGTAATGTTGTATTAAAATCCCCTGCTGGCCCGTTTTGGACATTTCCTGTCCAATTCTGTAAAGATTTATACACAGGGTTTCCATTCCCGTCTGTATTCCATCCCCCGGTTCCTTTTGGTGAAGGGTAACTGCCTATCTCTCCATTCGTTCCATTCGTGGAAAAGATATACGCGATATTGTCAAGAACACAATAACCCAGCGGAACATAGCCTGACTTAAGAGAAAACCTTTGGTCGTTTCCATTGATATTTACCGCGCAAAGACCATGACCAGAGTTATCTATCAGACGAATGTTCATAGCTTCCCGCATGGTTTCATTCCTCACCTTTAAAGGAGAAGTGTCCATGTCAAGACCTTTGAAAAATTCATTTAAACTTCTCAAGTTATTCTGCGTGGCAGCCTCATTTTAGGTATCATATTATTTAGTACCATGGCAATCTCATCCATTTCATTCCTTGTAACGTTCTTGAATGATGACCTTGCCTTTGCAACATATTTTCCATATTGCTCATCGAAGTACCCGAAAGCGGCAGGTGATAATTTCCCATTAGTAAAATCCTCAAGGGAAAGCATCTTCAAGCAATACCAATAACATGCCTGTATGGAAATCTCATCAATCATTGGAAACCCCTCCTCGTCAACCGCTATGCCTATGTACTCAATATTGATATGTCCACTATCCCAAAAGGGGTCATTATCCTTTCTCGTGAAACGAAGATAAGCGCCATTTCTTACAAATTCGTGCTTTGCCATGGGAAGGTTTCTATGATATACTCCGAGTAGCCGGTAAACATTACAAGGTAAAAGAGCCTGCTTATTGACTATCTCTAACTTGCAATCATCCGTGTCGGTTGTCGGAGTATATCGCCTGAATGAATCAAAGGCTGCTATATTGTTAATAGCTTCTCCGCACCATTCTACAAGGTCATAAATGTCAATAGCAAGATGCTTATAACTCCTCGCTATCATGCCGGCTATACGCCTCACAGAAACATAGTTACCTTTCATTAGTAGTGATGGTTATTTGATATTTCTTTATTAAACAATTCGAGCGTTTCCCCAAGGAACATTGTCTCTTTATATCCGGCAACCCCCAAATGCAACACAGGAAGATAAACAGGTGTCCCATAGCAATTTTCTCTGTCACCTCTATTAACGTTGTTTACCTCAAGTGATATGATCCGCCTTCCTCTTCTGAAATCCATCGGCCAGACAAAGTGGTCGTTATCCATAATAACAGACTCACATGCCTTTTTGTAAAACAGTTTTACCATTTCTTTTATCCTTTCCTTGTCCATATTGTTAGATATTGCCGTCCAGTAGCCCTCTATTCCATCCACAATGTCGTCGAGTTCATAAACAACACTTCTCACAACAACACCATCTATATCTTCACTCTCCATCTTCATCTTGCAGCGGAGCTATCTCCGGGTCTTTGATTCCGCCGGTGTCCACGTTATTGGAATAATCCCCGTGAGGTATTAGCCCATTGCAGTTCTGGCAGTTATTGTTTATTTCTTTGAACGAATGATGTTCCATGTTTTGGAGGAAGTCCCTGCTCCATACCTTAAAAAAGTCCTGATAATGTTTCTGTATTATTACGGTTGTCTCTACACAATTCTTCTCTGGAATCTTGTATGTATAGACCGTAATATTGTCTTCCATGGTTACAGGTATAGTATAAACTATATATGTCCCGCAACATCCCCCACTAACACTCTCTTTATCTGTATAGCAATACTGATGATTTACCTTGAACATTCTCCCATTCTCTCCGTTCACATCATTAACGTATATTCCCTCTTGTATCGTTACGAGATTCATTGTATTGCCACCGCATCGGATGTACGTATGTTATACTTCACGTTATTAATCAGTACGACAAATGACTCATATTGCCTGAGAGAACCATTACACGCGCATCCACTTTTTACCATTTCCGTACCGATATAAGGGTATTGCTCTCCTGACTTAAAATACTTCTCGTTTACGTAACAATTATTTGTTATCTGTATGTTCATTCTCTTGTCTGTTTAATAGTCTGTTCAGTAACCGGCGACCTGTCAGTGCTATCCGATACGCTGCTCGGCTTCATCTGTTTAGCCGGGGCCTGTATCTGTTGAATAACAAGTAATTCAAGTTTATGTAACAGATGACTTGGGAACGGGAACACCTCATCCGGCTCGCACACCTCGACTACGTCCTCAAATAAGGCTACGAGTGTTACGAATTTAACCCCGGTCTCTGGTAAATGCTCAAGTATAAATCTGTTCCCTATTCTGGTAAATGAAGGCTCATGATGGGTATAAGCGTCTGATTCTGAAAAACTCTGTCCTGAAACAGAACGCTTTGCATAAGGATGTTTCAAGTCTGGCGCTCCGAAATACTTTATGGCCTGCTCCCCACAAAATTGTTCAATAAATGGTGCATTGACAACATACCGTTTCATGCCTGAATCCACATAAGCCTTGCTATGCTTGTCATAACATTGAATTGGTTCACACTTAATTTCAAGACAAACCTGGGAATAAGACTCTTGGTCTATCCACTTGTTATCTGTGTACCACTGCTGCAATAGCAGTGAACGAACATCGGAAATCTTCTTGTAGATGAACTCAATAGAGATAACCTCATTTTGCGAGGCAATCCAGCCTTTCAGTTGGTTGCGGATGGAATAAGATACTTCAGACAGAGACTTGCTCATGTTGCTTTAATTTGTACTGACCTTCTATCGTATTAAGTTTCCAGCGTATTGAATTGACCAATTCGGTTTGTAAGGAGCAGTCGTTTTTATGCCTGTCAAAGATGGTATCTTTTGGAGACAGATATCGTAAGTACCCTTCCTCATGCTTTACGCAAAGCATTGGAGCGCCCACTTGCAATGTACTAATTGCGAAGTGAATATCTGCCATGTTGTGATAGATACTCAAGGAATCTTCAAGAGAAGAAAAACAACGAATTTTGTCTGTATGAAAGGCCATTGCTCCCGTGCCAAGAATATGGACGAACTTATTTTTAGAACTATGATGCAAACAGGATATAACATCTCTGTCCCTATAATAGTTTGATAGGGTTCCATAGTTATCCAATTTCAGTGTAATACCATGTAATCCTATAACAGCCTTCCTGTTATTCTTCTCAATCTCATTGACCATATTATAAACATAGTCTCCGGGATAAACAAGGTCGTCATCGCAGGCAAAGAAATAACCAATAGGATACCTTTCATGTTTAGGAAACATCAACTTGTAAAACTTACCCGCATCCCCAAAATCTCCGCAACACTGACTTCTGAAGACCTCAATCTTCGGGTCATCAAGAAAGGACGGAATACTATCATACCCATTGAGCATAACGTAAATCTTATCTGCCTGATACCTCAAAGAATCAATAGTCTTGAAAAGCATCTCTGCCCGTTCGGGAACGCTCGCAATGCCCACATGTACAAGTTGACTGCGGTCCCGTAGGTTGTTTTGGGTTGTATATGCCTGTGTTCTGTTAGGGTTCATCTTACTCTCATGCTCCTCCTCATACATAAGCGACTGACTTACATGGTATAAATTATACTTTTCATTAAGCCTCTTGGTTATCTGTGGGCCTACTCCGCTACCTATAACATCACCATCTTTCCACCGGGCAGCGCTGACTTTCTTCATTTTGAAATCCAATGCCTTGTAGAAGTCTAATTTGGAAACGATACACATATCCATCCAATGAGTAAGGTAGAAGGAATCCTCTCCAAAGTATTTCAATTCTGACTTCTTCTCTGTCCAGTTAATAGAATCTACCCGTTCCCTTTCAATTACCAAACTGAGGCATATCTTCTTTTCATCCTGAATAGCTTCGTATTGACGAATAGCTTCATTAATTCCATCCTTTGTAAAGACAAGGTCATCAGGAATAAGAAAGTAGTAATCATGGTCTTGCGCCTTTTTCACCTCTGAAAATAGGGTATTAACAACATTCCAATACCCACGTTTGCCGTGGTTCTTGACGGCGGTATGTAGGACTGCTCCATATTTTCCACAGAGCCGAGCATTTTCAATCTCGTGTTCAGTGTCTGAGCCGTCATCGTAAACAATAGGGCATACATCGTGTTCACAATCATGTATTTGCCTCAATATCTTTTCAAGGTAGTAAGACCTGTTGTATGTGCTGATGAGGAATAGCAACTTCATAATAACTCTGTTTTAGATTCTATTGCTTTAGTCTGGTATCTTGGGTCTGCAGTCTCCTGTAAATATTTCCTTACAGCCATGTCCACTAACTCCTGCCTTACATGAATTGACAACTCACAATTTACATTCGGGTTAGCGACAACATCAATATCTGCGGGATAACGATAATACTCAATCTGCATGAAGGCGCC
>CABMCT010000007.1 GCA_902384675.1 uncultured archaeon
GCGGTCTTTGGCAAAGTCATAAGCGGCATGGATGTTGTCGAGCAATTGCGCGCAGGAGACAAAATGAATAAGATCCTGATAATCCATTAGGATTATCAAGCCTTCCAAAGTTGAAGCTTCGCTCAACTTTGCAAGTAACGATAATTGCAAATTAATGCCCCAGTATCTTCTCGTTAGCACTTGAAGCTTTTGAACCCAATGCTATTATGAATGGTTCAAAATTCTTTTCTTCGCAAACAATATCGATAGGAATACCATCCCCATAAATATTGTTATTACTATGATGCTTGCAGTATAGCTTACAATGTCATTTATTATGTGGTACTGCCTGCCTTCGTTTGTGGTGCAGCTTGTTGACCCGCCTTGCATAAGTACGGAATATTTAGTAGTTGCGCTGCCTCCGAAGCTCTCACATATATGGGCATGTATCGATTCATGGAAGTATGTATGCAGGCCGTTGACAAAAAGAAACATTATAATAAGAAGGACGATATCGAAGAAATAATGCTTCATATTTATTCTGATTGCTGCAAAGCTTTTAAATCCAACATTTTATGACTTTCTGCCGATACTTATAATGGTCTTGCCGTTCTGCGTGCCTTCGTTCTTTATAACAAAGGTGTACATTCCCGGCGCGAGTTTCACATTTCCTGTTGTGTTAATGCCTTTATCCGAATATTCAAGAGACACAGTCACCCGGTTTATGTCCGAGAGGGGGAAGCCGAAAGTCGGGCTTATATAATTATCAAATGTACCTGACAGAACATCAGGCATCCTGTCGTTAATCTTTTGCCAGGTTCCCTGTGTGAAAACGAGATACGCATTGTTTCCCTCAAGTTTCTGATCCAGTGTCATGGAATTTGGAACACCCGAAACAGAGTCGAAAGTAGCGCCTTTATAAATAATGGCGATAGCATTCAAGCTTCCCAGGTTCGCCGCAACGTACCCTCGCGCAATGCTTACGACAGGGCTTATGCCTGTCGAGTCCATTGTTGCGACAAGCCAGTGTTCGCTGACACTAAATGCGATGGTATTGCTTGTTCCGGAGGAGCCCTCGAACGGGTCCTGCATCACGAGCACTAGCGTATAGGTGCCAAGCGGCCTAGTGCCTATATTGAACGAATACTCTCCGGGCTTTCCTGCAACAGGAGTCCAGCCCGAGATGCTGCCAAGAACGCTGCTTCCTGACAGCGTGGCTGACGTGATATTTCCCGCTGCAACGCCGGTTACATTCCCGCCGCTGGTATTCTGGAGAAGCACGTGCACATTTACCATATCGTTCTTGAAATATGTCGACTTCGGGTTGCTGTTGCTGTCTGTTGTCCATATAGTGACCGAGGTAGTGCCTATCTGGAATGTTGTCTGGTTGATTGCAACAGCATTCTGGGTTCCGTTGTAATACGCGAAGGATGCATTTACAATAACCCTGCCCACGCTCCATGCCGGGGAAGGTATCGATATCTTGGATACGCAGGTGTTTATGTTCGCTGATGTTGCAAAGTTATTGCATGTTGTGGTGTTGTAAACAGAGCCGGTGCTTTGCTTGACGAACTGTATGGTGAGGTTGCCTGTAAAGTTGGCATTCCCGTCTGCGTTTACCGTTCCGCCGCTAATCCAGACATCGTCTCCCAGATTATAATAGTTCGGCGGCACCCTGTCCGTGGAAATGCCTGTTATCGACGCGCGTTTTATCATGCTTATCGTAAATACCGTGTTTGCGGTCCATATTGTGCCGGATGATAAGTCGGAAACCGTGAGCAGTACATTATAATCCCCGTTGGGCCATGCGCCGGTGTTCCATATTGCGCTTGATTGCAGGGTTGTGTTTCTCCCGACGGATGCCCATGAGGAGGATACAAGGGTCCCGACGGAATTGTTTATTGTGATGTTATAGTTCAGGGAGGGATATATCACATTCCCTGCTGTGGTTATATTGAACGTTATATTAACGCCTTCATGGTCTGCATATGTGGATTTGTTGGCGGATATTCCTGCGGCGGCACCTCTCGTCTGGGCTATTGTGATATTCTTTTGCGCCCATGAGGTTGTTTGCAAGGCATTGCCGTCGGTATATTGATAGGTTGCATTCAGCGTATAGTTCCCTGCGAGGGTATTTGCGATGTTCCAGGCAATGCTTCTGTTTGCCCCTGTTGCTGTTGATACCTGTATGTTATTTTCCGAGTACAATGTCTTAGTCTCCGGGCCTATCAGGGAAAGGGTGAGGTTGCCGGTAACGTTTGAATTGCCCGAGCCTGTGATGTTTATGTTGGATAAGAGGTTATCGTTCATGTTATAGGAACCTTTATCGGAGTCGACAGACACCTGCGCAGCCTTTACAGTTGTAATGTTAAATAATGTCCAGTTAATGGTCATGTTGGAGGCGCCCCATAAAACTGCTGCCGAGACATTATATATGCCCGGGGCGTAGTTCGAGGTGTTCCACGCGCAGGTAAATGATGCGTTGACACTGCTGTTGATATTAACTGCCCTGTTGCAGCTGCCAAGGCTAAACGCGCCTGCAGGCCCGGTGATGTTAATGTTGAGGTTGCCTGTAAAGTCGGCATTTCCGAACCTCCAGATGCTTCCGTTTATTGTAACGTTTTCGTTCATGCTGTAATTTGAGCTCTTATCAACTGCAAGGGAGGTTATGCGGGTGTCATTCGTGGCATCTATGTAGAATGTTGCGGAATAGTATTGCAGCGTCGTCGAGTCGCTGTTCTTGACAAACGAGATGGGGGTGCCGTCAAGCCTTATCATGTAATAATAAACATAGTATGTTCCCGGGGCCTGCTGTCCGGTATTCCATAATATATTATAGTTGGTAAACGTGCCTGACGGAGGCAGGCTTATCTGCTGCTGGAGCGTACGGAACGGGGCGGGGTCGGGGTCCTTTGTAAGATTCAGCCGCTCGTTGACAGTAAAGTTCATATTGCCGCCTGCCTGCCTCCATTTCGCGTCGAAAAGAATGTTTGTGTTTGCTTGGAAGTGATTATACCACACGTTGGAGGCAGCCGTAAGGTCTTCGAGGGTTATATTCCCGAGGACAGGCAGAACCTCGATTTTGAGGGTTTGGTTATCAAGCGTTCTTGCGCCGTCATAATGGAATGTCATGTTGAATGTGTGGTTGTCCGCGCTCCATACAGGCGCCTGGTTAAATTGGAAATTGACCTTGTATGCCGTGAATTCCTGCGGTGTTGAGATGTTAACCGGGTTTGCAGAGCCGCCCACAACTGTCCATCCTGTTGCATGGCCGCTTGATGTGGTTGTAAACAGGTGCGTTTCCGGGGATGAGTTCGCAGCGGACTGGATGTATATTTCGCACTCGTCTGCCTCGTCGCAGATTTCCGTATTCCCTGTATTGTTTATTATGACAGTAACGTTTGCAAACGTGTCTGTCCAGTTGTATTGCAGCTTTGTCGGGAATTTATAGACCAGCGTCGCGCTCCATGTCGGGTTTATTGTTATTGTGCTGTTCGTCTTAATCGACCGGTTGTTCCCGTATTCGTCGGTATAATTGAATTCAAGGTATGGATAATATGTCCCGTTGTGGAAGTTCTGCGTATTCCAGCGCGCCTGTATATTTTGCGATAAGAGGCTGGTGTATGTGATGTTGTCGGTTGTCCATGTGCCGGAGTTATTCAATTCCGCCTCGTACCTTGTGCCGTTATACGATATAAGGTAGATGTCTGCGGTCCCGTTTATAAGAACATTCCCGGTCCTGTTAACCCATGCGGAGATTGATGCATAGCCGTTCATGCCGTAGCTTGAAGCATTCGCGGATATTGATTCGGTAATATTTCTTGTCTCATTTATTTGGAAACTCTGGTTCGTATCGCCGGCCTGCTGCCCTCCAAGATATGCTCTTGCGCGGATATAATAAGTTCCCGGAGCAGTTGTCGTTGTTGCCCATGAGGTTGTGTTTGTAATATTCTGGAGCGCGTTATAATTCTGGCTGACGTTCAGGAGCGACCATAATGGAGCGCCTCCTCCGTCAAGCAAAGTAATGTTTGTCGAGAGCCCGGAGACAGAGGCATTGTCATTGTTCTTTGTAGTTACATTGATTCCAAGGACTTGGTTTGCCTTTATCGTTGAGGTGTTAAGCGCGATTGTCAGGTTTGCGGTATAATTTACAGTGAAATTCGTGGTGTTATAGCCTTTGTACTGTACGCCTGCCGAAACAACAGAGACAGTGTAATTGCCGTGGGTGCCGACGCTGAATGTGTAGTTGTAGTTTGACGGATTGGAATTGACTTGGTACGTGTAATTTTCAGGTCCGGAAATTGTTATATTCACAATTTCATTATTCAAAACAGCCCCGTTCGGGCCATATTGCACAGTGCCATTTACTATTATGTTGTCAAATGTGTTCACAGCGTATGCCGAAAGCGCCTCTGTCATGTTCAGCCTGTTGAACCATGTCGAGTTCTGTCCCGCGATATACCCTCCTGCAACCCAGGTGGTTATGTTTTCCTTTACGCCGATTGTATAATTCTGTGGCGCAACATTTTTGATATCCCAGTCGATTGTTGTGCTGTTGGAGCCCAGTGCAGGGACAATTATTGTCGCGCGCGGTATCGTATAGCCGGTCGGGCCGTTTGTGTCGTTTACCTGGAAGTCGAAGTTGATAGTCTCTGAGACATTGGCATAATTATTCGTGACATTTACCAGGAATGTCGGGTTATCGTTCAGGTCCCTGTTTGTATCCAGCGATTGTATATAAACATCCGCCTTTGAATTCACTGTAATCGGTGTCGAGTTCTGTCCGGTAATTATGCTGCCTGAAATTGTCTTGTTTGAATTAACTGTCATAGTGTGCGCCCCGGGGATGTTCTCGACATAAGTATACGAGAAATTTCCGTTCGAACCAGTGACATTGTTGTAAATTATTGTGCTGTCCCGGCTTATCGAAACGTTTGCATTGTCTGCAACTGCCCCGTTGGATGCCCGGCTTACATTTCCGGAGATTGTAATCGTGGTGCCTGCGTCAAATACAGTGTTCGATACTGTGAACGGAATGTTCAATTGGTCCACTGTAAAGTTCAGGCTTCTTGAATCTGTGCTGCCTGCGCCGTCGTCTGCTGTTACGTATACGCGCCAGTTGCCGAAGCTTCCGCACGAGGAATCGAGCACTTTGCTTGCCTCATAAACCCTGTCTGCATTGGGGTCGGTTACCCCGGTCTTTCGCAGGTTGCATGGCGGCGCGCCGTTCACCTCCTGCCCTGTGTTGTTGTAGATGAAAAAGTTCGCCGTGGTGGTGCCCGGGTTCTTTGAGAATATCGACGCGTTCATATAGATTGTTTCCCCGAACCTGTATATTCCCTTGTTTGTGACCAGGCCGTAAATCTTTAAATTCGAATCCTCCCTCTGGTCAGGGGATGCGGGGAAATACGGGCCAGAAACCGATGCGTATGAAGGCGGCGCCATGCTTGTTGCAGAGTAATATACGTAGTATGCTTTCTTCGAATTCTCCGAAATATTTGCCGAAAAGCTTATCACGTCCCCGGGGTTGAGAGCCCCTGACGCGTTTGTATAATAGGGGATGCTTCTTCCGTTTGCCTCATTTGCGCCTGTCCCGTTCGTCTCTGCGTCGACAATCCTTATGGAGCCGACATTGAGCGTGGAAAGATTGGCGCCTGAAGCATTCAATTGCGAGCCGTTGATTTGGACAGATACGTTGTTTCTTGCAATCCCTCGCGAGTTGTCTAAGATTACCCTTACCCGGTATTCCCAGTAGTTGCTTGATAGTGTGTTTTCGACCCACCAGTCGGGTATTACGTAAAATCCTATTGCGCGGTATGAAACCTGGGTGCCGTTTGTCGCATTTATCACTGCATTCCAGAATCCTGCGTTATACTGCTTGTCAACGCCTATGCTTCCGTCCGCGAGTTGGTAGCTTACCTGCGTGATTCCTGTTGCCGGAACGCTCACATTCTGGGCGCTTACGCCTGTGCCCATTGAATCGTATATAGTGACTGTTGCGTTCATTGTAGAGCTGCCGAGGTTCTCGACTTTTATATAAGCCATTTCGCTTTGCGTGAAATTGCTTCTTGCGTTAAAGAGCGTGATGTCGGAATATGCGCCACTGTTGATGCTAAAGGGATTGATATATGCCGAAACGCTTGAAAGCGGGGTTCCCCAGTTTGCCTCTGTTCTTGAATCGATTGTCCAGTTTCCGTAATTGTCGCCTGCAAGCGTTGTATAATTGCCCTCGTATGTGCCGTTCCAGAATGTCTGGTTGCGCTCCGAGATACCTATGTAAGATGTGCTGAAATTGGAATTGTACGCGCGTGCAACTGCATTCTGCAGGACGCCGCCATTATTTGCATAAAGCAACGCGGCAAATGTAATGTTCTCGCCTTTGTTATAATACTGCTTGTCAGTCCATGCTTTTGATGCGGTGGTGTTGATTGCGGGGTAAACTTTGATTGCACTGGAGTTTGTAGTTGTTCCGTTTATTCCGTCTGTGTCTGTTGCGTTCAGGGTGAGGGTTACTGTAGTGATAGATGAAACCGCCGCCGGAGTATATGTGAAATTATAATTCCCGCTTCCATCTGTTATTCTCCCGCCAACATTGGTTGTGCCCAAGTTTACAGTTATATTTACCGGCGCGCTTGTCGATGCCGCATGCTCCGGCTCCCTGTAAACCGTGCCGTTAATCAAAGAGGATTCCGTTGCGTAGATTGCAGAGTCGTTGATTGTGTAGGTGATGTTGAGCTGTTTTGTGTAATAATTGTAAAGATTTCCAAGCGATATATTCGTCATCAGGTGACCGGTTGTTCCGCTGACGTTTGCAAGGAATGAATATCCGTTCAGCGCCCTGCTTTCATTGTATTTCTGCGCGGTTCTCCAGCTGTAGCTTCCCGAGGCATTTGTCAGAGAAATTCCGGTCGCATTCGGGACAGAGCCGTTGCTGTTGTAAGTGTCCATTGTCCAGCTTCCGGCGACATCGAAATAATCCGTGCCGTTGTACTCGCGGATTCTTATGTATGGGTAGAAGGATTCGTTTGTATTGAATATTGTGCGCGTGGAGTTCGCAGAATCCATTATCGCAGGAGTGTCTAATATCACGGCTCTGACGCATCTGTATACTGTTGTGTTTGACCACGGCGCATAATAGTAATTTGGCGTTCCGGAAATTATTGCGCCTGAAACATCGCAGCGGTCCGCGCCGGATGCGCCATAGAAAATTCTTATCGTGCCGGAAGTTGTTGATACAGTGACATTGAAATTTGAAGCGTTAATACTTGCAGGCAGGGTTATGTTGAGTGCACCGCTTGAAGATGTTATGTTTCCGCCCTGCATGGAGATGTTCGATGCCCACAGAGCAAGGCTGTTTGCGACAACATTTATTGTACCATTGCCTGTAAGCGTTGTGGCATTCAAGGGCAACGTGGCAAGAGATGATGAAATAATTCCGCTGCTTCTGACAGTTACTGTATCAAACGCGAGATTATCTGCAGTTGAATTGAGCGGAGTACTTGCACCGCTGTTTCCATTGTTATCCAAAGTCAGGTTTCCGTAAGCCTGGCTTATGTCCTTCATGTAAACTGTTCCTGCTCCTCCATACTGGTAGCCGATTCCTCCGTATGCAGTGATTGTTCCTGTGTATGAGTTTAGAGTGTAATAGACAGTTACTCTTCCGCCGGCTCCTCCACCCCCTCTGCCGGTTCCTCCAGATCCGACCCCACCGTTGCCTCC
>CABMCT010000008.1 GCA_902384675.1 uncultured archaeon
AAAAGCTTTGAGCTTTAGCGAAATGACCTTTAATTCCTCAAAAAGCTCCAGAGCAACGCGATTCATCCTCTCACTTGCGTTCGAGGCTTTTGAGGATTTTCAACCATACACAACAGCTCTGGGTTGGAAAGCCGAGAGTGCAACGAACGGATTTTGGGATACAGGGTTCCCAAAAGCTTGATACGAAGTATCTGGACTCCTTTAGTTCCTCAAAATGGCTCATAAGGCGTTGCGAACGGATTTTAACCATATTTTATGCATTGGGTTAAAGCCCCAGTAATTAATAATAGGAAAAAGAGGGTTATAAAGATGTGTTTTCAATCGCACATCTTTAATTCGACGAAGGGCTCTTTTCGACGTAAAACGTAATTCTTCCGAAACAGGAGACCTTATTTAAGAAGGCTCCCAAGAAGAGAAAGATATGCCGAAAAAACCGCGCAGGCCCGTATACAATACGGTTGTAAGAACCACCACCAAGGTAGGCCACGAAGTCCGAAAAACCATTGGCGGCGCCATTGTAGCAGCCTTTGCATTTATAATTGCGCTGGTCTGGCAGGATGTGATTAGAAGCACGGTTGACGGGTTAATAGCCTATCTTGGATTAACCGGAGGAGGATATGTGCGCCTTCTTGCAGCGCTTATCACAACATTAATAGCTGTCGGCGGCATATGGTATTTTTCAAGATGGAGCGAGAAGCAGGGGCAGTAAAGTAGCCTGGTGCGGTGTGATAAGTTATGTCTAAATCATGGAACTCTCGGATTTCCAAGCTTTCAAACCAGATGACGGTTGCCAAAGGTTCAAAATCGTCTCGCTTGCGTTCGAAGCTTTCGAACCCAGAGCGGTTGGCGAATCATGCCTTACGGCAAGCTTTCAAAGCGAAGCTTCGAAATGGCTCGAAATGGATGTGCACAGTATGCGGCATTTATCAGTATGATTCGGATTTAGGGGATCAATTGGCAGGCGTTCTGCCGGGAACAGAGCCGCAGGACTTTCCTGACTCATGGAGCTGTCCTATCTGCAAGGCAGGAAAGGACAAGCTGGAGGAGATTCCGGAGGAGGATTTTAGGTAGGAGGAGTCTATGAAAGAATTAACCGTTATGAGTCCCGCGTTTCGGAATAATGAATTTATCCCGCCGGAATACACATGCGACGGCGCGAATGTAAGCCCGCCCCTGCACATCGAAGGCATACCTAAAGAAACGCAAAGCCTCGTGCTTATAATGGAGGACCCGGACGCCCCGCATGGGACCTTCGACCACTGGGTTGTCTGGAATATTCCTCCTTTCGGATTGATTAAAGAGGACAGCGTTCCGGGAGTCGAAGGGCTAAACAGCGCGGGAAAGCCCTCTTACATGGGACCGTGCCCGCCTTCAGGTGTGCACAGGTATTTCTTCAAAGTTTACGCGCTGGACACAAAGCTGGACCTCGGCCAGACTTTCGGGAAAAAACGCGTTCTTGAAGCGATGGTGGGACATGTTCTTGCAATGGGCGAATTGGTGGGGCGGTATACGAGGGAAAAAAGCCATTATGATGTTTATATGCCTAAGGAAGACGAATTAAAGGATTCTTGAGAACTGAAAATATATTTAAGCGTGCATCTCTAATAGACTTATATGAAAAATTTCAAAATCACCGTAGTTATAGAAAAGGACGAGGATGGTTATTTTGCATTCTGCCCCGAATTACAAGGCTGCTACAGCCAGGGCGATACTTACGAGGAGGCTTTGAAAAACATATCTGATGCCATAAAGTTGCATATACAGGACAGGATTGAAAGCGGCGAGATAATCAAGCAGCCTGAGATGACTAGTTTGACACAGGTTGAGGTAGCGGTGTGAAGTATATTAGGACCTAATGACATATTTGTTACTAAAGTGGACCTATGAAAATTCCGCGAATAACTGCCGAAAAATCATCAAAGTTCTCAAAAAGAAAGGCTTCGATATCGTTAGGCAAAGCTGCAGTCACATAATTCTTAGAAATGAAAAAGGAACCAGAGTTACTGTTCCTCGCCATTCCGGAAAAGTTCTTCATCCTAAAATTGTGAAGAGCATAATGAACGACGCGGAACTGGTGGAAGATGATTTTGATTAGGCGGTACTGTGAGTGCAATTATGGAAAAGAAAATAACCAAGGAAACGACTTTTTGGAAATGGTTATTCAAAAGTGGCTATCATAATAATTTCTTTATAGGTGTATGCTCAGGTATTGCAGCGTACATAGCATTAGAAGCAAAGGGATTAAAAATTTTTAGTTCCTTAGATGCCCTTATTTCATGGATATTGCTTCTTCTGTTATTTCTAGGAGTTTATCTATTAGGTGGATATACATTGTATAAAAATCGCTAATTTACTCAATTTTAATCTCCACACTTACCCTATAATTATACGGCCCGATTTCCCCAGCTTTTCGGACATCAAGAATTTCAACTTTCTTTTTCGCGGCAAAGCAACGCGCTTTTATTTTTTCTCCCAAAGTTTTGATTTCCTCGACAGGCGCGAATGTGTACAAATGAATTATTGTGCCTTTTTTCGCTTTTGAAAGGGCAAGTTCCAGGAAATCCGCGGCATTCTTTGGTGCAGGCATGATAATCCGGTCAAACTTTCCTTTCAGTCCCGGCAGGACTTGCGCGACATCTCCTTCTATTGCCTGAACTTTGTCCGCGACTTTGTTCATTTCTATATTCTCCAACATATATTTTACGGCATCCTGATTTATTTCAACTGCAATGACTTTGACTTTTTTCTTTCTGGCAGGAAGGATTGCAAAAGGCCCGACTCCTGCAAAAAGGCACAGGATTTTCTCGCCGCTTTTCACCTGCGATGCAATGCGCTCGCGCTCGCCGGATAACCTTGCCGAAAAATATGCCTTGCTTACATCGATTTTGTACCTGGCGCCACTTTCATGGTGCACAGTCTCTGTCAGCGCTTTTGGAATGAATTTTTTCGGTATTCCCTCAAAACTTCTTGGCTTTGATGCAAGAATTTCCACTTTCGGCACGCGGAATACGCCTTCTACTTCCCCGATTTTATTTACAACCACTTTCACGTTCTTCTGGACTGCGAATACTGCTTCTGCTATTGTTTCTTTCCTGCCTTCAAGCTCTTCCGGGATTTCAAGAATCGCTATATTGCCCACTACTTCGAAAGCCCGCGGGAGGCATTTAAGCTCTTCTGCATTCAATTTTCCTTTGAGGGTACCCTTAATGTCCATGCTATTTAGATATCCGCAAAGAATTAATAAGGTTTAAAAAGCTTCCCCACAATAATGTTTAAGCATTTGTGATAGGTTATGAGCGTAAAAGACGTTGATTCAAGAGAACTGATAATTTCAACAGCAGAAGAGCTCAAGAAAACTTCAGGAATAACGCCTCCTGTATGGGCTCCATTTGTCAAGACAGGCTCGCACAAGGAGCGGGTGCCGGACAATGCCGACTGGTGGTATATGAGAGCAGCGGCACTTCTCAGGCGCGTGGCGATAACCAATGCCGGGGTCTCAAGGCTGCGAAGAGTCTATGGCGGAAGAAAGCACCGCGGATACAAGCCAGAGAAAAAGGTGCAGGCCTCAGGAAACATAATCCGCAAAATTCTCCAGCAGCTTGAAGCGGCGAAACTCGTAAAAAAAGGCAAGAAGGGCAGGCAGGTAACAGCAGCAGGCCAGAAGTTTCTTGACAAAGTCGCGAAGAATGTTTCCAGCCATCAAAAATAATATTGGGTTGGAAAGCTTCGAGTCATGAAAAGCCAAAGGATTTTCAAGCTTTTGGGAACCCTTTGTCCCAAAATGAGCGAGGAGCGAAACGAGATGATTTCAAAGCAGGAGAAAGCTCAATAATTCATCAATTTTTATGCCGGACGAACTTGAAGAACTAAGAAAGCGGCGCATGCAGGAATATGCCGCGGTACAGCAGCAGGCGATTGAACAGCAGGCAGGTCTGCAGCAACAGGCAGCAGAGTTGCAGGCGCAGCTCAAAATGATAATGCCGCAAATACTTTCGCCAGTTGCGCGCCAGCGCATCGCAAATATCCGTGTTGCAAAACCCGATTTTGCAATGCAAATCGAGCTTTATCTTGTCCAGCTTTTCCAGGCGGGCCAGATAAAAAGGCCTCTTACTGATGCTGAATTGCGCGCCATTTTGGATAAATTGGTGCAAAAGAAGGAGACGAAAATAATTCGAAGATAATCCAGATAATTAAAACGGTGATAGATACGTCAAAAACAAAAACTCATGGTAAGAAACTGAAACTCGCAAAGGCAGACAGGACTGCGTCCCCTGCACCAAGATGGCTTGACATCAAGATTTTCGGCCTGAAGAAGGCGCGATTCAACGCATTAAAGCGCTTCAGGAGCAGGACATGGAAGAAAGGGGCGAAGTTGCAGGTGTGATACCTATATTTTTTCAATCTTGTTGCGGTGTGGCTAATGGACCTGTTTGCAAGATATCGGGGTAAATCCACACCATTGACAAAGTCCGAAGAACTTCGTAATTTCATAGAGAAATGCGTTTTATTTCCTGCAGCAAATCTTGAGCTAGAGGGAAGCGAGCCAGTGTATAACATAGGTACTGGAGAATTATATTTTGAGCGTACATGCAGGAACGACCAGATAAAATCCCATATAATGACTCTTCCGTTTAATGAGCTGGTTGATAAAGAAGGCAACATTTTAGTTGAAGCAGAATATCTAGCCGAAAAAATTAGCGGAAATGTACGCAAGCTGATAGAAGTGCCTCAATTGAACGGTATTTTACTTTGGGACATATTCGGGCTTCGAAAACTTGGGCGTATCGAGGGCAAACAACGGCTCAAAGATTATGATTCGTATATGACATAACGAGATGATTTTAATGTCAGAAACAAAAACACAGCGATTGTACACAATTCCGCTACAGGCGGCATGGAAAGTTCCTTACAAGAGAAGGGCAAAGAAAGCAGTCGCGCTTATCCAGAAATTTGTCAAGCGGCACATGAAGGCAGAGCCGAAAAATGTCAGAGTGGGCGCTGCGCTGAATGATGCGGTCTGGGCGCGCGGAATCAAATTCCCGCCAAGAAAGGTGAAAGTCCAGGTCGTTCCGCAGGAAATCGATGTCAAAGGCAAAAAGAGCACAAAGGTTTGGGTCGAGCTTGAAGGCGTAAAACTGGAGCTTGAAAAGAAAAAGAAAGAAGCGCCGAAGAAGAAAGAGGAAGCAAAGCCCGAAGCTCCGAAGGCAGAAGAGGAGCGAAAGCGCGGAAAAACGTCGGACTCGCGATTGAGCGACGATGAGGAGCGAAAGCGCGATAATTCGAGGCAGCCGCGATTAAGCGACGATGAGAAGAAAACCGAAGCAAAGGTTGAAGCGCCCAAGACCGAGGAAAAGAAAGCTCCTGCAAAGAAATAAACGTGTTCTAAATTATTGCTATCGTTCATATTTCAGGTACACCCAGGCAATTATTATCAGGATGACTCCGACTAAAATATGGCTTGTTCCTGCTCTCCAGTTCGGGAAAAATGAGCCAAGAAGCGAGCCGATTCCATAGATGACAATAATAAGAGAAGCAAATATTACCGCCATTGATATCGAATATCGCCGGATTTTCTTTATTGTAGAATATATCCAGGAGGAGACCATCCCTGCCAGTAATGCTTTCAGGATGCTGGCTATCCATGATTTTTTATCATTGGACATACGATGCCTCTACTTGAGCCGAAAAATGCATCAATCGTCACGCTTTTTCTTTCGCATAATTGCAAGCGTTACCGCCGCACCGATTGCTGCCCCGATTCCTGCTGCAATCATTGTTGCTTTGACAGGGTCTTTTTCAATGGACTTTTTTATCTCATCCGTGCATTCCATGCATTTGGCTCTCGCCATTTCCATAGCTGTTTTAGTCTCTTCCTTTGCGAACTCTATAGCTTCCTCCGGCTTTATTTCCTTTTTTGCAGGCATAATACCACCTTAACATTTGAGGCTTCGCAATTATTGCGGAGCCAAATTTCGAGGGCTTGAAAATCTGAACAATATACATAGAGAGTTTCATGACCTAAGTTTAGATGGACATAAGCCTGCTAATAAATCTCTTCAAGAAAAAGAGGGATAGTATAGCAGGTGACGATGTTAAAATTGAGGCAAGATAGATGCCTCTGCAAGATATGCTCCAAGAAAGATTCGGTTATTCTTTTTCTATTTGTCCACTTTCAATTCGCCAAGAAGCTTTGCAGTGGGCTGCAGTACTGCCTTTCCGCCAACAGGCTTTGCAAGCACTTCGCCGCAAACAAGGCATTTGACAACTGTCGAAGCCCTGCTGAATATCTTCTGCTCGTTGTTGCATTTTTCGCATTTGACTTTTAGGAATTCTCTTGCGATAATTATCACCTACCCATATACAGTGCATAGAAAGCTTTAAAAACAAATATTTACAGAGAAGGGCGGAATGAGATGGCAGTTTCTTAGTAGTTTGCAATTAGTAAGAAGTTACCTGATAATTGCCTGTATCAACTGTTCCTCGTTGCCTGTCAAATCATGCATTGCATTTGGTATCTCGCTATACTTCTTTTTGCAGGTTAATAATGCGTAAAATTTTTTTGCAAATTCTGGCGATAAAACTTCGTCGGCAGTTGATTGGACAATATGGATCGGAGTTTTTAAATCTTCTGCAAAATGTACCGGATTAAAACCTACATTCATGTCCTTTATTTCCGGCTTATACGGCTCCAGACTTAGTGATACTGGCTTATACTGCACCGGGCTTCTCAATGATAGTATGTCTTGTGCATGCGTCCATAATTCTTTCATCAAAGGCTCGTCAGAAAAAAAAGATGCTGTATCAATAACAGGATTCAACAGGATGATGTCGCTAAATAAATCGGGTTCGTATCGGACTACGTTGGTCAGGTAGACGGCGCCCATATCATATCCCAATGCACGGATTAGGGGAGGATTATACTCGTGTTTCAGATACTCTGCCGTCGCTTTGATATCATTGCATGGCTTAAAAAAGCTGAACTTTCCATCGCTTTTTTTACTCCCTCTGTAATTTATTTCAACCAGAGCTGTCGATGTAGCCTCCAGTGAAGGCGCCAGTTCTACAAGCCGGTTTGTCCCCGGGAACCCAGGACAAAATAAGACTATTTTTTCAGAATCGTCCATAGAGCCGTATGTCTTGTTTGTAATTCGTTCCCCATTGCTATCCAGGTTAAATGACCCTGTTTTCATAATGTACGCATTAGAATTGGATTCCAGATTTAAAAACCTTAAATCTGCCTTTCGATAAGGTAATCTGCAAAACTGCGCAGCATCTCCTTTGCCCTTGATTCGGAAAGCAGCGGCTCGACCTCGTTCCATGCGTTTTTTACAAGCTCTCTTGCTTTTGATTTTGCGTATTCCATAGAGTTGTATTTCCTAAGCATGTCTATAGCTTCCTTTATGAGCTTTTTGTCGCTTGTGTGCATATTCAATATTTCAAGAAGCCGCGCTTTTTCTATTTTGGAAGCGTTCTTCAGGGTGTGGATAACCATAAGTGTCCGCTTACCTTCTGTTATATCGCTTCCGATATAATCCTTGACAAACTGCCCCTTGCCGCTTTCTGCAATAAGGTTTAAAATGTCGTCCTGTATCTGGAATGCGACTCCTATGCTTTCCGCGAATCTTCCAAGAGCATATTCCTGTTTCCCGTTTGCTCCGGAAAGCGCTGCCGCAAGCCTTGCAGACATTCGCGCAAGGGAACCTGTTTTTCCGCAGCACATCTGCAGGTACTTTGATTCGGTTATGTTTTCCCCGTTTCCAAGCCCCCGGTGCCAGTAGATGTCAACGCATTGCCCTCCTACAGTAAGGTTTGTCATGTCTTCGCAAAATATTTCGTATGCCCGAAGAAGTGTTTTGTCATCAAAAAGCCCCCTGCTTTTCCTTAACACAACTGTCGGGATAAAGTACATGGCTTCTGCTGCATTTATCGCCACATCAGCCCCGAAAAGAATATGTGTACACGGCTTTCCGCGCCTCAAAGCGCTGCTGTCTTCCACATCGTCTGCCATAAGAGTCCCGTTATGCACGACTTCGGGAATTATGATAAAATCAGAAACTTTCTCCAAATCTCCGCCAAGGGCCTCGGTGATAAGAAGGAATAATGCAGGCCTCCATCTTTTCCCGCCGCGGTCAAGAAGGTCCCAGATGGGGTCTGTGATAGCTTTCTGGACTGCATCAGTGCTGTATTCGTAGAACGGCCTTCCAATTAATGATTCAAGGTATTTTTCGTCAATTTTTCTGGGAATGTATTTTTCAATTTTCTTGTCAATAAGATGCTTTTTTTCCGCAAGAACTGCTTCGATGTTTATCTTCTCTCCTTTAAGCATAATTGGCATTTAACATATTCCTTTATAAGTCTTTGCCCTTTTTTGTGGAATATCATTTGTTTTTCAGGCTTTTGAATTTCAAAACTTCCTTTAACGACTTGGAGGTGCAGAACGCATGCGCATTTTACTTCCAACCGCCGAAGGCGCTGTTGGAAGGCTTGAAAATCTGAACTGTATGCATAACGATTTCCTGCCCATGGATGTGGTGAATGGCAGGAAAGCTTGGAAACCGTATTTCCATGATTTTCATAATATGCGTTTCATAATTTCTTCCCTTGCTTTTTTAGCATCAACCATGCCTTTGGTCTGGCGCATCAGCTGCCCTACAAGGAAGTTCAGGGATTTTTCCTCGCCCTTTTTATAATCTTCGATTGCTTTTGGGTTCTTTGCAAGAATTTCGGAAATTATGTTTTGGATATCAAGCTTCCTGTCGATTTCTGCCAAGCCGTGCTTTTCCGCAGCAGTACGCGGCGGCAGCTTGTCGTCAATCATTTTCCATAAAATTCTCTCCGCGACGTCGTCGGAATATTTCTTTGACTCAAACATTTTAAGGAGGTCTATGAGCCATTCGGGTTTTAACCCGCTTGTTTTCCAGCTAAGGTTGTTGTAATTCAGGGTTTTCATAAGCTGCCCCGAAATCCAGCCGGCAGCAATTTCAACCTTTACGCTTTTCGCGGCTTCCTCGAACAGGTTTGCAAGGTCAATCGAGGATACAATGCTTTCCGCAGCTTTTGAAGAAATGCCGTATTGCTTTATGAAACGCTTTCTTTTTGCGTCAGGAAGCTCAGGTATTTGCGCTGCAATGTTCTTTTTTAATGATTCCGGCACTTCCAGCTTGGGCAGGTCCGGCTCAAAAATATACCCGTACTCTTCCTCGGTTTCCTTTTTTCTCAAGCTCTTTGTTGTGCCGGAAACATCGTCCCATGCCCTTGTTTCCTGAACGACTTTTCCCCCGCGCGCAATTATGTTTTTCTGTCGCAGGTACTCGAACGAGAGTGCCCGTTCAATCTCTTTTGCGCCTGTTATGTTTTTGACTTCCACACGCTCCCCGCCTGCAATAGAAATATTTGCATCTGTTTTTATCGCGGCCTCGGATGTTGCATCATAAACCCCCAGGTATTCGAGGATATTGGCGAGCTTGTTCAGGTAAAGCCGCGCCTCTTTCGGGGATTTGAAGTCCGGCTCGGTCACAATTTCTATTAGAGGGATTCCTGAGCGGTTGTAATCTACAAGAACGTGTTTGCCGTCAGAACTCATTCCCCCGACATGCACAAGCTTTGCAGGGTCCTCTTCCATATGAACCCTGCGTATTCTGATTTCTTTTTTGGCGGCTTCTGCTTCCATTTCAATCATGCCCTCCTTTGCAAGAGGCACTTCGTACTGTGTTATCTGGAAATTCTTTGCCATGTCCGGGTAAAAGTAAGTCTTTCTTGAGAAAAATGTCTCTTTTGCGATTTTGCATCCAAGTGCCAGGGATACCTTTGTTGCAAGCTCGAATGCGCGCCTGTTTGCAGAAGGCTTTGAGCCCGGCAGCCCCAGGCATATAGGGCATGTAATAGTATTAGGAGAAGCCTCGGACTTCAAATTAACCGGATTCCTGCATCCGCAGAACATCTTTGTAGCCGAGTTTAGCTGGACATGGGTCTCTAAGCCAATCTTCATCGGGACGTTATGAGTATCTGCGACCATAAATTATACTGAATTTAAGAACTTTTTATACTTATATACCGACATATTTTTATCGGCAAGACGCACGAGTTAAACATATATGCTTTCCAACGATTATTCATATAGTGTACAATAGAAAAGCATATATATAAGTGTAACTTAATATTAACAATAAGTTACAAATAGTAACAGGTGTTTAGATGGGCGTTGTACGAATTGACGACAAACTTATAAAAGAGGTTCAGGAATGGCTGGAAGAAAATGGCAACAAATATAAGCACCCAACGCTCTCTGCCTTTGTGAATAATGCTGTTTATGATAAATTGAAGCAGTTGAGAGCAGGTAAAGATCATCACTAAATAGTCTTTAATCCAATACATAATTTGAATGATTGAAAATCATGGCACTATCGTGCCAAGCTTTTTTATCCAAGTAAAGTGGAGAATGATAAAAAATCATGAAAGCTCAAGGCGCGTTTTGCACTTTCAAGCTTTCGAATCCAAGGAATAAAGAGATGACTCAAAATGATAACCGAGCATAAATTACTCGCCGGAGATTGTCTGGACGTAATGAAAAAAATGCCTTCTGAATCAATAGATTTGATAATTACAGATCCGCCATTTAATATAGGCATGGATTATGGCGGAGTTTACAGGGATAATAAGAAGTTCGGTGAGTACATCGAGTGGTGCAAATCATGGCTTTCTGAATGCATTAGGCTATTGAAAAAAGACGGAAGCTTGTATTTATTCAATTACCCTGAAAATAATGCGTACATTTTGCCTTTCTTAAAAGAAAAAATGGTTTTCAAGCGGTGGATGACATGGCATTATCCGACAAATATAGGCCATTCCAAATCTAATTTTACAAGAACGCAACATTCTATTCTATTTTGCACGAAAACCGAAAAACATAAATTTAATAAAAATGACATTGCTGAGCCGTACAAAAACCCCACTGACAAGCGGATACAGGAGAGACTGAAAAATGGTAGTAACGGCAAAACGCCTTACGATGTTTTTCAATTTAATCTCGTAAAAAATGTCAGTAAGGATAAAACACCCCATCCTTGCCAGATACCAGTTCCATTGCTAAAAATTTTCATAAAAGCGAGCAGTAATGCCGGCGATTATGTTATGGATCCTTTTGCAGGCAGCTTTTCAACCTGCGCCGCCGCGAAAGAATTAAATAGAAACTCGATAGGTATCGATATAAACCCCAAATATGTAGAAATTGGAAAAGGACGATTAGCAAAAATCAGGGCGCTTGAAAAATTTGCTTAATAAAACGGTATTATTTTCTTAACCTCTTCAAACGTAAAATGATGCTTTAAAAGTATCATAGCAGCAAAAAACTTGGCCCTTCCAGCTCCACTCGATGTTCTGCTGCCCGTTCTTGTCAAACGAATATATTTTGTAGGCGAATTAATATCTTGCCAGCTTAACCTATAATTGAGATCTTCCTCAAGCCATATCCATTTCAACATCAGTAAAAAAGTACTGGATCAATGCCCGAGGCTCTCGGAATCTTATGTGATGGATTGTTGCTGTGGTAGACGTCTTCTATACATTTCCAGAATTCTTCGTTATCTCGCTTATTTTCTTGAAAATCCCTCAAGATGTTTTCAAATGTGAAATTTACAGAACCTGACACTTTACCATTGACATAAGGTACAACTTCAAAATCAAACAAATTTCCCCATGGAGCAGAATTAGCTCTTGTTATTTTTAGTTCTCTTTTGATAAGCTTTTTCCCAGGGTATTTTATGCCTATCATAGGTCTTTCGAGAGTTCCTTCAACTATGAATTCAACAGAACCTGTCGGCTTATTCTTATGCGGATCCAAAGCAACCGCAATTTCATGATATATATTTTTAGGCTCCTTTATTTTCAGTAAATAGCGTTCGCTCATACAAATTCCTATCATCTGCTTTCACTACATCTGGATATACCTTCTCCAATAATCTTTATATGCTATAAAAGGCAAATAAACTATTAATCCAAGGGGAGTTCATGAGCAATTTGAAGCGCTTCTTTTTTAAAGGAAAAGGCCAGGCTGAAATAATTTCTGCATTGCTTATCGTAGGCATAACAGTTGCTGCAGTATCTGTCGCATATATGTGGGGCGTTCCCATAATACAGAAAGGACAGAGCACGAGCCAGATACAGGAAGCGGAATCTGCCATGAATGATATAGAAAAAGCAATATCTGATGTCGAGCAAAACGGGGGAAAGAAATCTGTCTCGCTCAATTTAGATGGAAGTATGGAAATATCCGAGGATGATAATGCCATAAAATATTCAATAGCCTCAAAAAAAGCCGGCGTGGCAAGGACCGAATGGGTTCCTCTTAATGATGACGAAACTTTCGGTGTTGCAGGCACGCCACAGAACCAGAGCATTCCTATATACGGAACAGACAAGGAAGGTCTCCTTATTGCAAAGGCATCTGCCCTGGACAGCGGCTATTTAATTGATTACCGCCTGGTTTATCGCGAGGTTGATGACTTGGAAACCAAGGAGGGCAGGATTACGACAATTTCTGCAGTAGGGAATAACAAGGCTTCCGCAGGCAATGTTAAGCTCCTGATAAGCAGGGAGCCGCAGGTCATTTCGTCAGTTCCGTCCAAGCTGGGAGGCAAACTGACCTTGACAAAGATTTCGATTGCCATATCCTAATTCAGTGAATACGGTTTTAGCTTTTGATTGGTGATGTTATATTGTTAGATATAAAGAGGCTATTTCAGCGCATAGAGCAGGACAGACAAATGTCATAACAATGATGCTGACTTTTGCCATGGGCATCGCTATATTGATTGGCATTGTTTTTGTTTTCGGCTCAATGCAATCGGATGTCCTTGGCGGTATCCGCGACCCGCAGTCCATGGAGGTGCTTGATTACGTGGCGTCTGCTTCCCAGAGCCTTGTAAGAATCAATGCCACAACATCCTATGTGATAGTAACGCTTCCAAGAAAAATCGGCGATTCAGCTTATACAATATCCGGAAACGGCCCGGGCGATAAGATTATGCTCACAACCCCGGAAATCTCAGTGAACGTTTCTTCACCGGCGCCTTTCAGCGGCCAGTTCGACAGCAATTATGAAACCGCGATGCTAAAGTATGAAGCCGGCAGATTGACCATAAGAGGTGTTTCAGATTAAAAAAATAGGCTTGAAAACTGCAATTACCCTTATTTCAAGAAAATATTCATCTGTTTTAGCAGCAGGCAATTCCCGGAACCAGGCAGCACTGCCGCGGGAGGAAAAAAAGAAACAGGGCCGCTATTTGAAAAAAGGGCTCGACCGGCTGATATTCTTAATCCGTTTGTACAACCAAAAGCTTAAGGAAAAGCAGCTTCTGGAGCAGTCCAGGTCCCCTTTTGCGGTAGTCATCGGAGGCGCCGGCGGGGCGGGCGGAGTAGCCGGGATGGCAGGTGTTTCCGGCAAGAAATCCGGCACCTTGGAGCTGGAAGGCGCAAAAATAGATATTTCTCATCTGGAAAAGTCATATGTCTCAAAAACATACAGCGACGAGGAACTGAAGCATTTTAACATGGAATACAATCTTTCTCCCCTGAGCCCGAGGTCTACTGAAAGGATATTTGCGTGGGCGGGCATAAAATGGAGTGATGAGTCTGACAGCCTTATATATTATATTAATGAGGAGCCGCTGGCAGAAGAGGACATGCAGCAGATAAAAAGGATTAAGCAGGTCATTGAAGAAAAGATAGATATTTCTTTTGATGCCCTGCAGACCGCATCGGCAATCTCCTACCTCAAAAAGGCAATCGATGAAATCATTGTGCAGTTCGGCATTTTTGTGCCCCCTGAGCGGCGGGAGCTTTACGAGTACTATATATTGCGGGATTTTATAGGCTACGGGAAACTGCAGCCTCTTATGAATGATCCGAACCTTGAGGATATAAGCTGTGACGGCGTTAATATTCCTCTTTTCGTATACCACAGGAACCCGGTTATAGGCTCCATAAAAACAAACGTGGTGTTTACAACAAAAGAAGAGCTTGATGATTTTGTAATGAGGCTCTCCCAAAAATGCGGCAGGAGCATATCGGTTTCAGAGCCTCTGTCCGAAGGCGCCCTGCCCGACGGTTCCCGTTTGCATGCAACCCTTGGAACGGATATTGCGCGTCGCGGCTCCAACTTTACGATAAGAAAATTCACCACAGACCCGCTGACTCCCATGCATCTTCTTGCATCGGGAACATTAAACGAAAAAATGCTTGCGTATTGCTGGTATGCAATAGAGAACAACGCGTCTATATTGATATCCGGACCGACAGCATCCGGCAAGACCTCGCTTCTTAATGCGCTTTCGCTTTTCATAAAGCCGGTCCTTAAAATTGTCACAATCGAGGATACGCCGGAACTTAAGCTGCCGCATACCCACTGGGTGCCGGAAGTTTCGAGGCAGGGAATGATAGGACTAGGGGGAAAGGTAATCGGCGAGGTAAGCATGTTCGACCTCCTTAAGGGCTCGCTGAGGCAGAGGCCCGATTACATCATAGTCGGAGAAGTGCGAGGCGAGGAAGCGTATGTTCTCTTCCAGCAGATGGCAAGCGGGCACCCGGGGCTTTCCACTATACACGCGGACTCTGTTGACAAGGTCGTTGACAGGCTTACAACGCCGCCCATAAATTTGCCGCCAATGCTTCTTGAGACTCTGGACCTCATAATTTTCATAAAGCACATACGATTCAGGGGCAGGTATGTCAGGCGAGTCATGGAAGTCCAGGAAATCGACGGGTATGACACAAAGGAAAAAGAGCTTAAGAGCCTGCGGGTTTTCAGGTGGTCCCCGAGAATGGATGTTTTTGAAACAGATGCGAGCTCTGCGCTGTTAAGAAAAATAGCACAGGATACCGGCGTAAACGAGGAGCAGGTTAAGGCAGAGGTAAACAAGCGCATCAGGATAATCAGCTGGCTCAAGGAGAGGAACATAATCAATTACAGGGACGTCGGAAGAGTCATAACCGCGTTTTACACCAACCCCGAGGAGCTTCTCGAGAAGATTGAAGAAGAGGAGATGGAGAAGAAATAATGGCGGCGTGCATTTACTTTCAACGCTCGAAAGCCCCGCGCTTAAGCGCGCCTGATGAAGAGCTTGAAACGGCTTGAAAATCAAAACAATATGCAAGAAGATTTTCATGATTGTATTGAACAATCTCTGTTTTGATAGTAATTTGCTTAAACCCGCAAGTTTTACGGCCGTAAAATATCGGATGATGCTGGTTTTTATTCGGCGAATACCGAATAATAATTTATGAAAGGAATTCAATCCTTTCAACACAACGCATTGGGTCAATCCTTTCACTAAAGCCCAAGGCTTTTCAGCCCAATGAATGTTGTGAATCATGCCTTACGGCAAGCTTTTTATCCATTGAATGTGGAGAATGATTTAAAATGGCCAATACTTTTGACGAGCAGTATGTTGCACTTGCATATAGAGTATTCGGGAAATTTGTCGGGACTTATCTTGTCGATGAATTTCGCGACATGCGCCCGGACATACAGAAAGCGAACATCAGGATATCGCTTCTGGAGTATCTTTCGACTGCCCTTCTCACATCGGTTTTTGTATTTGTCGCCCAGGTTCCCCTTATTTCGGTCATAATGCTGATTCTTTTAAAATCGATAATTCTTGGGCTTATTACAGGCCTTCTGTTCGGCCTTTTCTGCGCAGTAGGCGTGTTTATGCTGTTTTATTTTTACCCGTCCATCCGCGTACAAGAGCGCTGCAAGCAGATAAACGAATCGCTTCCGTTTGCAATGTTTTATCTGACAACGATTTCAGGCTCCGGCACGCCGCCCTTGGCAATGTTTAAGATGCTTGCAATGTTCAAGGAATATGCGGAAATTTCGGAGGAGGCAAGTAAAATAGTTTACGATGTGGAAATTGCAGGCATGAGCATTACCAAGGCGCTTGAGGACGCTGCGGGAAGGACGCCTTCAGAGCACCTGAGGGAAATCTACTGGGGCATAAATAACAGCCTTACCACAGGAGGGGACTTGAGGACCCTGCTTTACGAGAAGGCAAACAGCTCCATGGAAGAATACAAGCGAAGCCTCAAAGAATTCACAGACCGGCTTTCCATGCTTACAGAAATATACCTGACAGGAGTGATTGTCGGCTCGATATTTTTCATGGTGCTTTCAACTATAATGAGCAGTTTCGGCGGCTCTTCAGGAACAATAATCAGCCTGCAGCTGGGTGTGACTTTCATCCTCCTGCCGATACTGTCTATGGCGTTTGTTTTCATCTTAAGGCAGATTTCGCCGGCGCATGCAATATAGAATGCGGTAACAATTAGTTTGAGAGTTTGGGCAATCGATTCATAAAGAGGCATTTCAATGGACCTTACATCCGAAGAAACAAAATATAAGAATATAGTAAGAATCTCGATAATAGTCTTTGGCGTCTTTGTTGTCCTTGCAGTGCTGCTTGGCGCACTAGTTTCAGTGCAGGTAGGCATTCTCTTGTTTATCGTGGCAATCATAGGAGGCAGCGTCCCGGTTTCCCTGTATCAGTATATGCAGTATAACAAGTTCACAAAAATGGAGGAGCATTTTCCCACTTTCCTTGAGGATTTCTCAGAGGCAAAAAAAAGCGGCATGACTTTTCCCCAGGCGTTCCTGAGCATAGCAAAGACAGAATACGGCAGCCTTTCAAACGAGATAAAATTGTCTGCGGCGCAATTGAGCTGGCACCTGCCGTTCCCGAAAGTCATGAGCATGCTTTCAAAAAGGCTTGGCGGAAGCAGGCTTATGAAGCAGGCATTTACCATAATAAACGAGGCATATAATTCCGGCGGGGACGTGGCAGAGACAATGAGCTCTCTTGCAATAAATGTCAGCAAGATAAAGCAGATTGAGGACGAGCGAAGAGGCATAATGAGCCAGCAGGTCTTTGTCATGTATTTCATATTCTTCCTTTTTATCGGAATCCTGGCAGGGCTTTATGGCGTGCTGATTCCGATGAGCTCGATGAATTCCGTCGCAGGAATACCAGCCGGCGGCTCGAGCGCAGCAATGCCAATCAAAGGATTTACAGGATTTGGCCAGCCGACAAATTACTGCGGCGCTTTGCCGTGGATGTGCACTTTTGGCGAATCGCTGGGGTTTGCAGAGAAGGGGATTTATTTCAAGACGCTTTTTTTTCTGATGGCGATTATACAGGCAATATCATCAGGGATAATTTGCGGACAGATTGGAGAAGGAAGCCTGAGTGCAGGAGTACGGCATGTCGGGATAATGCTTTTCATGACAGTAGTTGCATTCTTAATCTTTTTCAGTTAATTTTATTATATAGCTAGTGGGATTATCGATGATTGAAAAACCATGCAAAAAGGCGCAGATAGATGTTGATTTTTTGAGCGGATTTTTTTTATTTATCCTGATAGTTGCATATATTGCATTTTCTGTGGCCCATGTTTTCCCAAAATATATCGCGCAGTCTATAGAGAACGATGCGAAGCTCCAAGCATGGGGGACAAGCGAAAACTTTATGGGAATTGTTGAGAACAACCGCCTTGACGCATCTGCGCTTGTTAATTCGGCTTACTCGCCAATATGGGATACTGATAACGGCTGGAATAAGGGCACGCATAATGGTACGGTTGCCGCTGCCGGAAACCTGATGAAAGCAACATGGGCTCCCGGGGAGGCTTCATGGAATTATAGAAAGCAGATAGTCATCAACGGCTCGACATCCGGTTTAACCGATTATCCTGTTAATATGGCTATCAACTGGACCGGCGGAATGGACAGTGCCTTCAAAGACTTAAGATTCACCTATTATGACAAGACAGTTGGCCTGCAAAAAGAAATCCCGTACTGGATTGAAAACTATACTGCAAGCGCAAATGCGACTGTTTGGATTAAAGCAAATCTTACAACAGGTAACAATACAGTCTACATGTATTATGGGAACCCTGCTGCTTTGAGCGCAAGCGACGGCTTTTCGGTTTTTAGCGTTTTTGACGATTTTAATGATAACTCATTAAATCCAGCATGGGCTTATGATATTTGAGCAGTCCAGGATAATGCCAACGAGATAAACCAGCGCTATGAGTTCGATGTTCGCTGAAAGACTTATGCGCATATACAACGGGCGGGGATACCGCAGCAGAATTTTGAGGCCGTGGCCAAAATAAATTACTGGAGCTTCAACGGGCAGACGCCGGACCAGATGGGGGGCGGGCTTACTATTTGGTTTAACCAGTACAACTGGGCCAAAATCTACATAAATAGCACCCCGGGATTTAACGTTCAGTGGGACCAGGCAGGGACAATAGGGATGTTAAATAATGCAGGACCTCTTAGTATGCAGCAATGGTATTGGATAAAGATTGTTGCAAATTCCTCGGATGTTTCGTTTTATTTCTCAGGCGACGGGCAAAGCTGGACTTTGGCAGACACAACATCAAGAGCGCCTGCATGGACCGTGGACTCCAGCAGCCTCATAATTTTGGGTTCCGGATACGAAGAAAATGCAGGTTCATATCCCAATCCAGACCTTGATAACAGCATGTCTGGGGTTGGCCCATCCAATGTATATTATTATGATGATGCTCGTGTCAGAAAATACACCACCCCTGAACCTTCAGTTCTCTCTATGGGCATGCAGGAGACCGCCTCAAACAAAGCGGTCTATGTTTCAAACATAGTGAATACAGGGACGATTATAAACGTAACACCGGTAATCAATAAATACGAGCCAAATCCGAATGTTAACCTCGCAGTGGAAGTTTCGGCGAACGGGGGAGCAAGCTGGATTCCAGTAGTCAGCGGCACAACATACTCAAGCGGAGGAGGTGTCGGAAGCGGGACACAACTGGTATTCAGAGTAAATTTTTCAACCAACGATGTAACAAACAGTGCGACGCTTTACAATTTAACGCTGAATTATTGGGCTGCGGTAACCGTTTCATTAACAACCTGTACAGGTTATAATTATAACGATATGTTATCAAAAGAAAGCTATGGTTTTTCAAAAAAGCTCCTGGGTATAAATGATTTGGACGACATGCACCTCACATTCGATACACTTTTCTTTGGTATCACAAATACAGGCAACAGCACATACAGGAACGGGACAATAACTTTCAACGGAATTCCGCACACAGTCGGTATCCGAAATACCTCATTGTATTTTGACGAGGCAATGGGCACAGGCGGGATGTGGTCTAATAAGAGCATACTTATCGGGACGGATATCTACGATATCTCAAAGATAGATTATAACGGCGATTTTATTATACTGCGCAATCGCATTATAGATTGCGGCCCGAACGTACCCGCCCAGCTGTCGAGTGCAGTGGTTCGCAGGTACGGAGTGTACAACGGGAGCTTTGCGGTTGCGGAACTGACATACTGGTGAATAATATGCGTTTTCAGAATTTATCAAAAAATAGAAAGGGCTTCATGCATTCCCTCGAAGGCGTGATAGCTGCTATGACTCTTCTGATTTATTTTTATACCGCAACCTTACCGCCCCTTCAAAAAAACGAATGGAGCACTAATTCATTCAAGCAATCCGGTTCGGAATATCTTGATGCTATAGAGAGGGCAAACCTGTCGATGCTGGCTGCAGACAGTAAAACATTTTCCGAAATCACCAACCAGATTTTTGAAACATCCGACATTGTAGTCACGGCAAAAGGCCTTCTTGATCAAAACATAGTCGTTGGCATCGCAGCCGATCGCAGCAATGCGCCGGTGATTCATTTTGACCCGCTCCTGATGATGGACAACGCCACATGCACCAATAATTACGGGTGGAGCACCGAATTCGGTTGCGTAATCAATAGCTCAAATCCTCTTGGCAAGGGTATTATCCTGGCTGATACAGACGGCGGAAAGTTTGACAATTCTTTCACTTATGATTCGGTTTATATCGATATGAACAACAATGGCAGGTACGATGCCGGCGACGGGCCGTTTTTTGTCAATGATTATGTTAATATAAGCAATACATTGTATTATATCGGTTACATCGACAGCGAGATGCAAACAGTGGCTTTTTGGAATGCGACGCAGATATCGAAATACTCTGCGGTTACGCCCCAGATAACTATAAATGGCAAAAATACAACCCTCCTGTTCTACGGGGCGGACATGGCGCGCAGCATATCTCGATTTGATGTCCTTGTAATAGAGGGTCCTCTGGACATAACGCCTTATGCCTCAAGCCTCAAAAGCTTTTTGCGCCAGGGAAAAGGCATCGTGGAGATTACCAATATAACCGGAGCGAATTACAATCCCGTGCAAACAGACCTGTTCGGAATTATCAATACAACTTATGGTGTTTCCGGCAATAGCAATGAAGTCCACACATCGCTGCAAGGGGTTTCGGATACCGAGCCTCTCAAAGTGGGCGATTATTTCTCGGGCATATCCATGCATGTGCCAATGTCGCAGTACAGCTCGCCTCCTTACGACGTGTCTGCCCTGCCAAATCCAGCGGGCGCCCGTGTAGGGTATTTGAATGTCAGCGGGAAGAGCATAAATGTTGCCATTGCAGTCAGTGTCGATTCGGTTATGCGCGGCGCTCCTGCATATGATTCATTATTTATAGACTCCAATGGAGATTATAATTTTTCCAATCCTTCCACGGATTACAGCACAGTATACCATATCGGCGATTCTTTCACGCTCGCTTCAGGCACTTATACTGTAAGAGAAATAGAGCCTGTCTACGGAACTTATGCAGATATCCGGCCGTCCTGGAACGAGACTTTATTGAACTTTTTCAATCCGCTTAAAGTCGACACAATTAACGCTTCATGGGCTGCTGCCGAAGAGGAAAATACATACAGCGTAAGCTCAAATCCTATCGGCACAGCTTTTGCAGTCAATTTGCAGCCTGCACCGGTACTCGGCAATGCATCGACGCTTCCGGCAGGGGATCATGCATACGGGACCATATCTGCATCGGACAGCAATCTTCCGGAAGATTATAACATCTCTGTCACTAATGTCTCGGATTCCAACTTCTTTAGCATTGATTTAAACCATGATTCGAGGTACAACGGCTTGGGCGACGGGCCGTTCCAGCACGGTAGCTCTGTTTATATAGGTCCCGAAGAGTATAAAGTAAAGATTGCTAACAGCTCCTCGGCGATATTCATGCTTTATTCAAGGAAGAAGGTGCCTGCATCGATTGCAAGCGACAGATACTCGGGGAAAACCGTATGGATGCCGGACATAACGCAGGGAGGACAGGACTCCTGGAATTACATTTTGGCTTCTGTTGCCTGGGTATCGCCAAAGAACGGAGATGCTGTCAAGATGAGGGACTATAAAGATATAGTCACTATCAGGAAAGCAGCTGTTCTGACTCAGGACATGTACCAGCCGTATATCATAGAGCTTTACAGGGGATACAGGGGCTGAAGATTTAAGCTTTATAATCCTTTAAATTAAATTAGATTATGGTGATTCATACGTCAAGATATCGATGTTCTGCCTGTATGGCTGAGACAGAGGCAAAGAGACTGCCGAAAAAATGCAGTGCCTGCAATGCCGCTGGCACGCTTGCGAAAGTCGACCCGTCAACCGACAGCCACTGCGCCGGGTGCATGGGATGCTGCGGGGCTCATTAATGTATTGATGCTGAGCATAGCGCTTTTCCTATTGTGCAAATTTTATTAAACAATCATCGTAGGCGCCGTGTTTTTGGCATTTAAGCTATATATATTAGCATAAGCAAATCGTATAAAGGTATATTTATGACAAAAGAGGAAACAGAGGTTATTTTCACTGCAAAAGTGCCTGCTCTCAAGAACCCCATCCTTATCGAGGGGCTGCCGGGTATAGGCTATATCGGAAGAAACGCAGCGGGCTATCTGCTTGACGAACTGAAAGCTGTATAGGTCGCGTAAATCCATTCGCAGCATTTTCCCTTCGTAGTCCTTCTTGACGCGAAGAAAAACGGCCAGATAACGCCGATAAAAAACGAGTTCTATTATGCAAAGGGCAAGTCAAGAGATATCATCATATTAATAGGCGATGCGCAAAGCATCACCCCGGAAGGCCATTACCAGATTGTGGACAAGATACTTGATGTCTGCGAAAAATTCGGAATCAAAGAAATGATAACTCTCGGTGGATTTGCGACAGGCGCGCTTTCCGAGCAGAAGCCCAAAGTTTTCGGCGCAGGGATAGACCAGAAACTTATGGATACTTTCGAGAAAATGGGCGTTGTCTTTAAAAATACCAACATCGGCCAAATCATCGGAGCATCAGGGCTCCTGATAAGCCTCGGGTACCAGCGAAGCATAAAAGGCGTCTGCCTCATGGGAGAAACATCGGGAATGCTTCTTTCAGACCCGAAATCCACCGAATCTGTTCTTGAAATCATCACGAAATACCTTGGCATAAAAATCGATATGAGTAAAATCGATGCAAAGGTAAAGGAGCTTGAAAAAATAATCGAGAAAATCGAGAGCCTCCAGTCAAAGATGGCGCCGGGTGCAGCTGCCCCCGGAAAGAAGAAAGAAGAGCTCGGGTATATTGGATAATCGATACTCGCTTTTATGTTACACTGCGCTTGCTTTGACAAATTCGCGTGGCTTTATAATCCCTTAATGAAATTATCCGGAAAGCCGCGTGAATATTACCGAAAAATAAAGTCCATCTCGAACCCGAAAAAGTCTGATTCTGTGTTGGATGTGGGCGGCGGGACAGGGCTGGTTGCAGAATATTTTGTGCATGATGTCAAACGAGTAGTAGTCCTCGACCCTTCGCGAAAAATGCTTGAGAAAATAAAGTCAGATAAAATCGAGCGCGTTCATGGATTCGCGCAAAATATTGAATTCGCGGCTGATACTTTCGACATTGTTTATTGCGTCGATGCGATGCATCACTTTACTAACAGTTACAAAAAAGAAGATTGGAAAAAAACTATTGCGCAATGCATAAAAGAAATGCTGCGTGTTCTAAAAAAGGGCGGCACTTTAGTAATTATCGAGTTTGATACCGAAAAGCCTGTTGGCAGATTCATTGAATTCTTCGAGAACAAAATAATGCGCTGGGGAAGCTGTTTTTGGACGAGGGAAGAATTTCGAGAGTTATTTAAGAAATATTCTGTTGATGTCCGGATTTCTGATTTGGGCAGTTATACCTATGTTGTGAAAATAATAAAGAAATTTAAATAAGCTCCCTTTAAGTTGGATTATGGACGAGCATCACGTTTTGAATGCGTATCGTCTGTTGGGGGCGCTTCCTTACGAGGAGAGAAATGCTCTTGCCAGACTGTTAGGCGGGCGATTTTCCGAGCAGCTTGAAGTTTTGAGAGACTATTATCATGAAATGGATTTCAGCAAAATTAAAGAGATATTTAACACTTTAGTAGAAGGTTATTCTCTTATAGAAAGAAAAGAACTTGCTGAATTTCTGGGTGCATCTGTTGCTGTGGATGACAATCTGAAAGTACAATGTAAGCGAGAAACATACCGCGATACCCTGCTTCATTACTCAGACCCCGAAAGGCAAGGACCGCTTCGTAGCGCTCTTGGAAATCGGGTTAGTCGGGCGGAAGCTTCCAGGATTGTTGAAGAGTTGAGAGCAGGAGGTTATCTATTGGGTAAGCGTGGAAGGAACATTCAAGTAACTGATAAAGGGAAGGCTTTGTTAAGTACCTTACAGAAATAGCCTACCCTACTCCACTTTCACCGCATTGACCGCCCCGTCCTGTCCCGGC
>CABMCT010000009.1 GCA_902384675.1 uncultured archaeon
AAACAACGCAAAAGCAAGAATTCGGAGAACCTCAAAGCCTGCACATACTGCGGGACAATGCGCAGGTTCCTGCTGAACAAAACCGCACGAAATATAGGGGCTGATGTTCTTGGAATAGGGCACAACCTTGACGACGAAACGCAGGCAATAATGGCGAATTATATACGCGGGGATTTGTTGCGAGGCGTAAGGTTGGGAGCGAATGCGTTTTCTGTCCAAGACAGGCGATTTGTTCCAAGAATCAAGCCTTTGCGCGAAGTGCCTGAAAAAGAAGTCGCTCTTTATGCAATACTAAAAGGCCTGAACCCTGATTTAGCGGAGTGCCCTTATGCCGAAGAAAGCTTCAGGTGGGACGTAAGAAACATACTGAATGAGCTTGAAGCGAAATACCCCGGGACAAAATACTCTGTTTTGCGCACGTTTGACCGGATAAAGCCCGCGCTTGGAAAAGCAACTGTGGGCGACTCCAAAATAAACACGTGCAAGCTCTGTGGGGAGCCTGCTTCAAATGACGTCTGCAAGGTATGCGAGCTAATTGCAAGAGGAGCGAAAGTGCGGGAAGTCGAGGCTCGCGATTGAGCGACGAGAGAAACAAAAAAGCTAATTAGCCTCTATCCTGTATCCTCTTCAGCATATCTTCAAGGGATTTCTTCTTCATTTCTGCCTTTGTCGGAATGTGGCTGTTGCCGATAGGCACTTCAGACCTCGGCATGCCCAGTTTCCTGTCCATCTCGCTGATTAGAGGGACAATTTTAATTTTTGTTTTAGAATCCTCTTCCATATACATCACCTATGATAAAGCCCTGAGCCATAAAACTTCGGCTGATTTTTGCTTATCCCTTCAAGACACGGCCGTTAAAAAACTGTACAACCGATTCTAGCGCTTGTATCTCCAGTCCAGCTTCTGGAGCTCTTCTTTTTTCTTCTGCTCTTTTGCCCTGACTTCCTCGGTTACAACCGCCTTTTTCCAGTCATCAAGCTGTAGCTTTTTCGCAGTCTTCATCCAAGTCGCTTCATTGCGTTTTTTCTCTGCCTCTATCTTGAGTTTATCCTGCCTTTTTGCTTCGAGTCGCGCCTTTTCCTTATCCTCGCGCTCTTTGTTCGACCATTTGTCAAGAAGTTTTCCAAAGAATCCCATACGCATATATGGCGGAGCAAATATTTATTTGTTTAAAATGCAGAATTTCACATTTCTTCCAGCGCATCTATACCAAGAAGCTCGAGGCCTGCCGAAAGTACGTTCTTTGTTGCAAGAACAAGGTGAAGCCTGGCTGCCTTAAGCTCTTCGTTTTCAGCTTTGAGCACAGGGATTTTCTGGTAGAAAGTATTGAACGCATCCGCAAGCTCGTGAATATATACTGCAACATAATGCGGTTTCAGCTCGCCTGAGGCAAGACCCAACACTTCGGGAAAACCCGAAAGGATACGCAGCACTGCGATTTCCTCGATTTGCGAAAGCTTTGAAGCATCGAATTTCTTTGGCGGCATTTCTTTCTGGAGTATCGAATTTGCGCGCGCATAAGTGTACTGAAGATAAGGTCCTGTGTCGCCCTCGAATTTTATTGCATCTGCCAGGTTGAAAATGATGTTCTTTTCCGGGGAAACCTTTACAATCCCATAGCGCACCGCCGCAATGCTTATCTTTTTTGCGCGCTCCTCCTTCTCTTTTTGCTGGAGTTCAGGGTATCTGGTTGTTATTTCTTCAAAAGCAGCATCACACGCCTCTTTCATAAAGTCCGAAAGCAGCACTACTTCGCCTTTTCGCGTGCTCATTTTTCCTGAAGGGAGCAGGATGAATGCATAATGGACCACGCGCGGCGGCTCGTACCCCAGGAGCCGTATTACTGCGGAAAGCTGCTTGAAATGAAGCTGGTGGTCCTCGCCAAGCACAACCACGTTCATATCCTTTGCGCGCTTTATCTTGTCCAAGGTATAGCCGATATCGCGCACAGTGTACATCGAAGTACTGTCGCTTCTTGCAATAACCATGTGCTCGCATCCTTCCGGGAGGCCGAGATTGTCGAGTTTTAGCACTTTGCGGTTCTGCTCGTCGGTGATTACCCTGCCTGTTTTTTCAAGCGACTTCATCACCGCCTCGACCTTGTTTTTATAGACCTGCTCGCTTTCGTAATCAAAGAAGTCATAATCGATATTCAGGGATTTCAAAATCTTGCGTTGGCCTTGCACACATATGCCTGTAACTTTCTGGAACAGCTCGATTGTCTTTTTGTCCCCGCCCTCCATTTTCTGCAATAGCGCGAATATTTCTTTCTCCATCTCCGGATTTTTTTCAAGTTCGGCGTTTGCATTGCGGTAAATTTGGAGCATATCCTCAAAGTCCAGCTCCTCCAAATTCTTTTTGCTGCACCCGATAACAAGAAGCGCAATCTGCTTTCCTATATCATTTACCCAGTAATGGGTTTCCACATCGTATCCTGTGTGTTTTAGAATCCTGACAATCGAGTCGCCGAGTATCGCGTTTCTTGAGCGCCCGACATGAGGCGATGCATTGGGGTTTATGCTTGTGTGTTCCACGAGAGCCTTTTTTTTCGGCTTCTGGAATCCATACGCTTCGTCAATTTCGGATAAAAGGAGATTTGGGAATGTCTTCTGGTTGATTGAAAAATTTACATAAGGACCTGCCGCAGAAACACTGCCAATAATGGATTTTGCGCCGGGCTTTATTTTCCCCGCCAATTCTTTTGCAATTTCGACCGGGCTCTTTCTCATCTCTTTTGCAAGCGCGAAGCACGGAAAAGAAATGTCCGCGTCAACACCCTTCGGCGGGCTTTCCAGCCGCTCGGCCGATATGCTCTCTTTTTTGAGAAGCTGGGCTACCTCGTTTTTGAATTTTTCGCGCGCGTATTCCTGCATAATCTAAGATTATTTAGAAGAGTTTATAAATATGCTTTGTTGGATGCGATATATCGCAAGATGTCTCAAAGCCGCAAATCAAATTTCCCTGACCATCGCAGTCTCGTCGCATTCATCGGGAAACTTTATACATCCTTTGCAATCAGACCATATTTTCTGCGGCAGTTCGTGGCGCTTTATTTCCCAGAATTTCATTTTTTTGAAAAAATCCTTCACATAAGTCAGGGTAAAAACCTTTGTTATGCCGATTGATTTTACATCGCTTATTGCGTATTCCACAAGCTCTGTGCCGACATCGTTTCCCTGATTTGCGGGCAAAACCGCAAGAGACCTCAGTTCCCCGAGAACATGCTCTGTTATCGTGTTGTCTTTGTATTCCCTGCCGTATATATGTATCGCGCAGCAGCCGATAACTTTTCGGTTTTCTTGGGCCACGTAAAAATCGCGGATTGTCTCATATACTTCATATGTGGCGCGCGGCAGCATAAGGCCCTTTTTTGCATGCGCATTAATTATGGATTTTATGGCTTCGACATCGCCGATTGCAGCTTTTCGTATCATAAGCATCTCAATTCCCTACTGATATTAAACAATAGGCTTATATATGCTGCCCGAAGAATAATATGCATATGGTAGCTACGTTCCCGTGGTTTGCGCTCAATACTGCTTCGGATATCCTTATATTCATTGCAACTGCCATAGTATTCATCCAGGCAAAGGATAAGGCGCTTTTCAGGCACCGGCTATATCTTCTTATTATCGGCATTTCCTTTCTTGCGACTGGCCCTTTAAGCATTGCAGGATACTCGCCGGCAACTTCCTATATAAGTGAAATCAGCATTGCCCAGACGCTTTTCTGGTATATGCTGCTCACCATAATTGTATCGGAAATTGCCGGCATAAAAAGGCTTAAATACCTCTTTCTGCTCGTCCTGCCGGCTACGTTTCTGCTTTCGCTCAATCCAAAAAGCGTACTGCTTCTGGATGTTCTTGCCGAGCTTCTCGGAGTGCTTTCATTTTTTACCCTGTTTATACTGGGCCGCCACAGGCTGAAATATGCGGGCTTTTTCGGGCTTGCCGGCTCTTTGTATGCAATACTGCTGTCTGTGGCTATAAGGGATTTTGCATCAGCCAGCAACTTTATTTTTGTAAGAAATGCCCTGATAGTTATCGGGCTTGCAAATCTCGTCAAGTTCAGCCCGAGATTTGAAGAATTCGTCAATCCTCCAAAAATCATCTGGAGCGCGCTCGAAAACAAGCAGACCTTTCTGGAAGCTTTAAAACCGGTTTGCTATCTGGTAATATATATCTCAGTCCTGAACATTGCCCTGTTATTTGCAGCCATAAGCATGCATGAGCTTGGGCACTTTGTTGTAGGCAGCGCTATGGGGTGCCGGGGAGAAAGCGTTCTTTGGGATTCCCTGCACCAGACGCCGTACACATCCATGAAATGCCCCTCAACAGCATCCGTAATTGCTCTTACTCTTGGAGGCGGCGTGTTTATTGCACCGTTCGGGCTGATATTTCTTTTGCTAAGAAGATACCCTGAAAAGAACCTTGGCTGGATAATTTACGGCCTTGGCGTCACTATGAGCGCGTTCGACTTGTCTGAAATTATTGATGTGCAATTTATCTTCTACGTTACCATCCTGCTGGGCGCAGCAATAATAAGCATTGGAGAGTCTTTATTGATAAATTCCTACATTTCCTACTCCGGACAGATATTCAAATTTGCCCAACCCGTGAAAAAACCAAAGAAGAAAGAGGTTCAGGAATCAGAAAAACCAAATCCCAAAGAAAAGCCTGAAACTATAGCGAACCGCCCAAATAAAGAAATTGCCTAAAATTTATGCATTCCAACCGCTAGCCAGGGATATTAAACCTAAACTGAAAAAATCAAGAACAATTCAATGCACTGCGGATTTTTCAGAATCATTAAAGAATTCTTGTGCATCCGCCCTTATTTCCTTCATTGCGTTATTTATTACGCCTTCTCCGAAGACTTTTTCAAAAATCATCATCCTTGGAGCCACGCTGATTCCAAGAACAAACAGCTTGTCTGCGTGAGCAACCGCATTTATCTGGCAGATTTGCGCGCCTATTGTTTTTGCGGTGTCAAGCATTGCTTTCCTGTATTCTTTAGAAAGCGCGAAAGCCTGCTCGTTTTTTAGCGCATACACGCTTTTTCCCGCAACAAGTATTCTCAATTTTTCGGAAGTTTTCACGGCCTCCTGCACAAGAATCGGCTGGTCCAGCTTTTCCATTGTGTCTATGACACCTATTGCTGATTCCTTGGAATCCATTATCATGGCGCCGTCTTTCTGGTACGGAAGCTTCACTGTAACAGGATATTTGAAATTGTCGAAATTCTGGATTATTGCCTGTTTTGAGGAAGCAAAATAGGTTCTTGGGGATTTTACACCGTTGTTTTTAAGGCCGAAGTACACGGGCACAAGAAATTCGCTTGTCCCAAGCAGGATTGCCTTGTAATTGACCGGCATGTATTTGCCGTTGTCCTCGAAGATTTTTGCAAGAACATAGCCCATGTCGCGGTATTCCTTTTCCGTGCGGGAAAGCACGACATCAAACGAAAGAAGGTTCTTGTTCTTCAAAAACGGGACGACTCCATTTTCATTGGACTCTATTCCTATGCGGTTTATCGGGACATAAAGAACTTTGTCAAAATGATTTTTCGCGCAGTGCATAATCTGTATATCTGTTTTCCTGCGCTTTTTTGGGCCGATAATCAGAAGCTTCAAGAAATCACCTGAAATGTCTGTCCTTAAATCCTGACAAGAAAGATTTAAATAACCATTCAAGAGCAAGACTTCAATTCGTATCTTTTATTTTATTAGAACTATGCGTTCTTGATACATCCACAATGAATTTTCCGAAAAGCGCGTCGCGGCCAAGAAGCACTTTATAGGCCATATGGCTCCTGTCCTCAAGGCTCATCTCAAGAGGGATTCTTAATCCCTGTATTTCCACAATGCCCTTGACAACAGGCCTTCTGTCGTAGCCCGCGTGGCCTCTTTTATTTTTTATCCTTACAGAAGAAACAACAGGCCCCAATCCCACCCTACCGGCAAGCTTCATGTCAACGCATGTGCGCGTGGCTCCGGTATCGACGAGCGCTTTTTTAAGAACTGATTTTTTCTTGCCGATGACTCTTATAAGCTCGACAAGGCCGATAATTTTTTTTCTGGAATCGTCCATTAGTATTTGCACCCCGCAAGTTTCGCAAGCGTGCCCAGGTCCTCTTCGCCAGGGTATTTGAGACCATTAATAATCCATGTCGGATAACCGCTTATTCCTGCGTCTTTGCATGCCTGAGGGTTCGCGTTGGCCCCGTTCGGGTCGCACTCTACATAATCGATGTATTTGAAAGAGCTTCCCCACACCTGTTTCTGGTTGGCGCAGTGCGGACACCAGTATGCGCCGTACATTTTCACTCCTTTTGAAGTCAGGCATTTTGCAAGATTGTCTTTTGCATCGTTGCTTGCGCCGATACAGCCAAGAGTAATTGCAAGAAGCAATACAAGCGAGAGAGAAACGATAATTCTTGCACGCATGGTATATATTGGTAATTTAAGTTTAAATAAATAAAGGGGCTTAATAATGGCTGCTAGTATGGTGAATTAATGAACAGGTTACTGAAGCTTTGCGAAAAGATTTCTGATAAGAAACTGAAGGAGGACACCGAGGAGCTCCTGAAATCGACCAAGCTCCACCATCCGGAATTTACCATGAAATTCTCGATAGAAAACTGCCCGACTGCTCCTGATTCAAGGCAGGCGCATCCCGGCGGGCTTATAGAGCATACTCTCTCTGTCGTGGAGCTTTGCGAAGCAATAGGCAAAAATCTCGCAAAGAATTACAAGATACCTATTAATTTCGACCACCTGATTTCTGCGGCAATACTGCATGACATTTACAAGACAGTGGAATTCGGCGCAGAAGGCGGGCAGTACGTCATTGAGGAAGTTTACCTGAACCATCTCGAGCTTCTTGTGGCAGAGCTTTACAGGCGAAAGTTCCCGAAAGAAATCATCCATATTGTGGCTTCGCATTTCGGAAGCGGCTCGGCAACCCCTCCGCGTACATATGAGGCATTGATTCTGCACCACGTAGACACTTTTGATTCCATAATTGCCGCAAACGTGGGACAAATGAAGAAACTGCAGGAACAGATATTGGAGCAGATAAAGAGGCAGTAAGTATCGCATTCTCTATACTAATCAATACGCCAAAAGTTGGTATAACTCCACCTAAAAGCGCAAAAACCGTAAAAACATATTTTTAAACCCCAAAAGCCAATAATATCTCGTGATGGTATGGAGGGAAATATGCCCAGAAAGATGCTTCAGACAGAGCCTGCTAGAATAAGACGTATGGAAAGCGAAATATCCCTTCTAAAGCAGCGGCTAAACGCGCTTGAAGCTGAAGTAAAGGTAATAGATGAAGATGTTCACGAGGTTCGCCCTGAGTACTTGAAAAAACTTGAGGAGATAGAAAAAACCGGAAAATTCTATCGTGTTAAAAGCGTTGAAGAAATGCGAAAAGACATCGAGAGCTTCTAATTTTTAAGGGATAATGCGATATATGAAATTGAGTACGACCACCGATTACGGGAGGCACTCAATAAACTACTCAAAAGGGGCCGGAAGCGATACGAAATATGTATGAAGAAAATCGCGGAAGTTGCACAAAATCCCGAGCATTACAAGCCTTTACGCTATGACATGAAAAACATCAGGGAAGTTCACATCGCCAAGTCGTTTGTTCTTACATTCAGAATTGAAGGGAATATTATTCGGTTTCTTGATTTGGAGCATCATGATAAGATATTCGGCAGGTAATCGTCTATTTTTCTCTGCGCCCTCGCATCGTAATTTTGGCGGGTTTTCGAACTCTTCGGCACTTCGTGCCTCGTCCTCGTTTCACTCGGAGAGCTTAACATGCGCTTTAACGGAAACTCTGCGGAGTTTCCCAAATCCTGCGGGACTTCGTTAAAGCGCCGAGTTGTGCGAAATTGCATGGCTTTTAGAATCTATATAAAGCATACAAGCTAACTAACAAGTATGGGACTTAATGATATTAAAAGCTGGCAAATTGCTGTAATAGGAGTGGCCATACAACTTATAGCATCAACAATAAGGATGTTGTTTGGCCCATAAGTAATGATTCTCTGGGTGTACTTCTTGGTTATATCATGATTGTAGTTGGAGCAATAGTAACGCTGATATTCGTTGCGCTTTTGCATTCGAGCAATGAAACTATAAAGAAAATCGGCGCAGCCGCAGGAATACTTTTTGGAATTTTCAAAGTAGGAAATATGTTTTTGTATTATCTTAAAACGGGCAATCCAAACATTCTATATGATCTGTTGGCAATAAGGCTTTTAGATCCGATTGGTGGAATTGCTGCAATTTTCCTTCTATTCGCAGGACTACACTATTTCTGGAAAAAAGTTTGATTACTACCAAAAGCCCCGCCGAACTCGTGTCCGCTTTCGCTTGAATTAAAACTAGTCTCGCGACTAATCCAATAAAAATCTTGCGAAGATTTACAATCCCCTGCTCTTTTTTCCTGCGCTTGTAAGCCCCCTGTTTGCGCGTCCCCTGTTCGCAGCGTTTGTAATCCAGTTGACTGTCCTGTCGGATTTTACAGCCGAATGGTTCGGGTCAAGCATTATGACCTCATACCACATGTTCGGGCCGTCTTCCCCGACCCAGTAGCTGTTAAGAACTTCAAGATTCGGGAATTTCTTGGCCGCTTTTTCCTCGGCAATCGCCTGCTTTGATTTGTTCAGGTTGTAATTGACAAAACCGAATTTCTTCGGCTTTCTTGCTGCCTTGTGGCGCGGCCTTTCATACCCGCCTCTTGACACTTTCACGCGCGCCATAACAAAGCCCTGCTTTGCCTTGTACCCGAGCGTGTGAGCGCGGTCAATCCTTGTCGGATGCTCTATTCGCACGACAGTGTCTTCCTTTCGCCACAGAATCAGGCGCTGCTGCCACAGCTTCCCGAGGTTTTTCTTCGGCTGTTCCCATATTTTTCGAATGTATTTGTATGCTCCCATGTACTACACCATTTGTTTTTCATTTATCTTTCTCTTTGTTTTTGTAAGTGTCCCTTCAGCCTTTTCGAATTGGTTCGCGCTACATTGTAGGATTCTAATAGATGGATAACAAACATTTAAAAGCATAACTTTTACACAAATTCACTTATTTAAACCTCTTCTTCTAAAAATCATCTATGCTCTACGAGCTGTTTCTCATCGCATTCCAGTCTTTCTGGTTCATTCTTCCCGCGTATTTTGCAAACAGCACGCCGGTTATTGCCGGGGGAGGAACGCCGGTTGATTTTAACAAAAAATTGCCTGATGGAGAGCCGATTCTGGGCCCTGGGAAAACGTGGCGCGGATTCTTTGCAGGCATAACCGCCGCGGTTATGATTGCAGGGATACAGAATTATGTTCAAAATCATCTGGACTTGTCAGCTTACGAATTAATAGCAATGTCGCTTTGGCTTGGTTTTCTGCTTGGGGTCGGCGCAATAATCGGGGATATGGCAAAGAGCTTTTTCAAGCGCAGGCTCAAAATCAAGAGCGGTGCAGAATGGCCTCTGCTTGACCAATTGGATTTTATTGCCGGGGCACTGCTGTTTTCAATGCTGTCAAAAACCGCATCGGCTTATCTTAACTGGAAAATTGTTCTATTCCTTGTTGTTTTCACGCCGCTCATACATCGCGCAACAAACATATTCGCATTTAAAACGCATTTGAAAAAGGTGCCATGGTGAAGAAAATGTGGTTAAACCGACCAAAAATATTTTCAATTCTTTCGTTTTTGTCAGCAATTCTGGCAGGCCATTATTTCATAAATGCGAGAATTATTGAAGGTATTGCACTGACCGCAATAGCAAGCGTTCTTGATACCGCGAGCTTGAGTGCACAAACAAAGAACCAGAAAGCCTGGGCGCCGCCGCTCACAAACGCTCTCCATAGGAGTGCTGACGCGGCAATATTGATCGG
>CABMCT010000010.1 GCA_902384675.1 uncultured archaeon
GATGAGATTTGACCCGATTCTCCGCTGCTTGTCATTTTAGCTCCTCACAACAATCTATGGCTTTTTTCCATTTTGTTATCCTTGCATTTTCCAGCCAGCCAACGCCGCTATTTGGCGGGTTCTATTCATACCGTCCTCAAGCCCATAACGCCTCACATTCGTTCTCGCTAACTTCTTTAGTTTCTTTGACCAGTAAGGTTTTATAGTTCCATGAGGAATCTGGAACCTCTGCTGCCTCCCCATCCCTGAAGGCTGCCTGTAATTCATGCTTATGTTCAGGGATTTTGGGTTGCCACCGAACCTGCCCGTGTACCTGTTCCTCCGTGTATCCAACTGCATGCTGCGAGTCCTGCCCTGCTGAGGAGGCTGGAGGAGATTGCCATGCCACGGAGATGCACCGTATCCGCCCGATAGGTTCATCCTGCCTTTCATCTCTTCCCTCTGCGCCAGGGCACGGTCACGCACACTCCAGCCTATGGTGACTGGGGCGTTCCCTATTGACTTCCCGAACTGCCGTGTCTTGCTGAGTACAGCCTTCTTGGTTTCCTCTTTGCCTTCACCCAACCCTGTCTTTAACTCTTTTACCACCCCTCTCGTGAATCCTGTGGCTGGTGCTACTATGTGCTTCTTTACGCCACCGCCCACGTATTGCGCTGGTCTGCTCTGCCTGACCTGCTGGAAGCGATTTCTCGCTATGGTCGCCCCTGATTTCACGCCCGATGCTGCCGCCCTTGCGCCAGATGAGAATACGCTTTTTATTCTCTGGTATGTTGATGGCGGCGGGGTCGCTGGCTCTTTGTTAGTGTGTCCTGTCTGTGACTGGTATGCGGATGGTGCGGCTTTTGCTCTCTCGGATGGCGATATGTATTCTTCTTTCGGCGGCTCTTTCGGCTTATCCACTCCAGAGGGTATTTCTTTCGGTTCCTTCTTGGGTTCGCCTTCTGCCATTATCCCCCTATGAAAAAAAATGGAACGATTTCGGCGAAGCTTTAGAACTTCAGCTTATCGATGTGGGTTTTCTTGATTTCGCTTATGCCGAAGGATTTCTTGATTGACGGCACTTCAAGCTTGTTCCCCTTTACTGTTTTGCCCAGACCGTGATTCAATTTCGGTATGGGGCGCATTTTGAATTTCGGTAGTTTCATTCCCATTTAATATTACCTCTGATAAGAGGTGGTTTCATGAGTATATAAGAATCATCCATAATAATGAGAATATACTGCCCTACTTTGTACCCTTTTCCTTCCTTGGTGTGTTTTGCAGCCTCGCCCGAAATGCAATGCGCTGCGCCCCACTGGTTTTGTTGATTATCGTTTGTTTTCACCCCCTTTATATTTTATTTCGCATCATTGTAGTTTTAAAATTTGCAATCGCTTCCTGTACTTCGGTATTGTTCGCCATCGTTGCCGTGAACGTCACTGTGACCTCATCTTCGGATTCCTCCTGAGCCCAGAAGGATTCCTGCGGGTTTGCGCCTTCTGGCTGGGCGAGCTTCTTGGTCGCTTTCCTGAATACATCGCCTGCATCTTTGACCGCTTCTGGGTTCAGGATACGCTCAGGTTCCTGTGTTCCAGCCAGCCTCTTCTCGATTCGTTGCGAGGCTGCTTTTGATTCAAGTTCCGCCTGCTTGATGAGTTTCTGCGTGTTCTCCAGAAGAGCCTTGGCTTCGTCCTTCGATACGTCCTGCCTGTATTCGTTTACCTCAGCCTCGGTTACGATAATTATATTATGCGCCTGCTGGAGATGGGCGATTAGCTCTTCTGGCTTGGCGAATGCGCTCTGCTCTCCTTCCGCTTTGGTGCATATATATAAATTAACGAGCTTCTGGGGTTTTTTCTTTAATACCTCTTCTTTTTTTATTAGCTCTTCTTTTTCCGTTTCTGCTTTCTCTTTTTTCTTTCTGTTTAATAATCCCATGCTGTTTCCTCCTTACTTATTACTTATGTGACCCCAGACTTATCATGAGGATGAAGATGAATGCTGCTACTATTCCGCCTGCAAATCCCACGAAAGCCCCGAAGAACCATATCTGGAGATTGCCTGACCGCTCATCAAACCCTGCCTGCCATTTGGTAATGACTATCTGGCTGAGGGTCTCTGGGAGCAGTTGTTCAAGGTCGTCTGGGAGACCGAGTTCCAGTCTCTTTTCTGCCGTCAGGCTCTTGTTCAGGATTTGTGCGCTATGGAATGCCTCTTCGCTGATTCCAAGTGTGTAGGGGATTCTGGGATGACAGATATAGGCTGCAATTTTGTGCTGGAAGGTGTGAGTCTTCCCGATTATCCAGCCCATGCCTTCTTTGCCGAGCGATGGGTTGAGGACTACGTTGGCATACTTGATGCCGCCGACTATATCTATCCCTCCAGCTTCATCGAGAAGGATGATTGCTGCTTTCTTTTTGTCGAGCAGCTTTTTTGTTTCTATCGGGCTGCGTACCATCTGGGTTACTGCTTGGGTGTCGAAGTTCCTGATTGGGATTAAGGCACGGGCGGCACGCTTGAGGAGGTCGAAGAGCCAGTCGAACATTCTATTTCATCCCCATGTTCCTGCTTATTTCCTTCACTTGCGCTGGCGTGAGCTTTAAGGCTGCAAAGAACGCCTGCGCCGTCTCCTGCGGGTTGTCAGAGGCTTTGCATACCTTTATGATTTCTGCCTGGAATTCCCTGCCCAGCCGCTTTGCATCCTTGATTTTCACCGAGTCTGCAATCGAGGCTGCGTAGTCTGCAAGGGCTGGGTTATTTGCTCCCAAGGTGATTATCATGCTCTCGACTGAGTTGTTCGCTCGCTTGATTTCTGCGATTGTATATTTTATGAAAAGTTTTTCAAATTCCTCTACCATTTCCTTCCTCCTTTTGGTATTCTTCGTATTCGCCTGGAATGTCCTCTCGTTTTGTAGCTGTGTCGTCTAATTGTGCATCGAATGCTGCTACCGCTTCTTGCAGGCTCTTCTTATAATCCTCGTTGCTCTCGCCGTTGATAATTCCCTTGAACGCAGCCTCGAATATCGCTTTCTGGTCGGCATCCATGACTATGTAAGAGTTCTTCAAATTCGAGAAAAGCATCAAGCCCTCAGATGAGAAGCCCACCCTCTTTGCAACCGACAGGCTGTTCTTCTGCCGTGTCGCCCATTCTTTCAGGGCAGTTTTGTTGC
>CABMCT010000011.1 GCA_902384675.1 uncultured archaeon
CAATACTGAACTGGAGAAAGAACCAGACGCGCGAATCATTGAAAGGCTCATACTGGCAGCCTCACAAGTTTGCGGAGTTCAACAACAGAGTTGCGAATTATTCCGGTGCAAGATTGAGTAAGCTTGCAGAGGAGCCGGTGTAAATGTTTTAGGAATCTCATATGGCTGAAGAAAGATTCAGGATAATTTCGGGCGCATATCTGATATTGATAAAGAATAAAAAAGTGCTTCTCGCCCGCAGATACAATACCGGATACCGGGATGGCGAATGGGGCCTTCCTGCGGGGCACTTGGAAGAAAATGAAACAATAATGCATACGGCAGTGAGAGAAGCAAAAGAAGAAACAGGGGTAAAAATAGATGCAAAAGATTTGCGTCTTGTTCATATCATGCACAGAAAAGAGCATGACGGACCGAGATTAAATTTATTTTTTACTGCCAAAAAATGGGTTGGCGAACCAAAAATAATGGAACCTGACAGGTGCGATAACATCGGCTTTTTCGATATCAGTAACCTTCCGGAAAATACAACGCCATACGTTAGACAATCAATTGAATGCATGCTGCAAAAAATACCGTACAGCGAATACGGCTGGTAGGTATGCGCGCTGGTGAAACAATTTCATTACCGCAACCACGGATATGTTGTGATATTAATGACTAAAAACGCATGCTGTAAAAGTGAAGAAATAGGCACTGCGTATGAAACAATAAAAATAGAGAAAACAAATAACGTCTGCCCCATGTGCGAAAATTATGCGAAAAAGCAGGCATCAAAGCCGATTGCCATCATGTGCTGCGAGGGGGCGTGCCTGCGTGGGGAAATCGCGAGGCGCGCAGCAAATATGCTTTGCAGTTCTATTGCACAGAATAAAACCGCGCGCATTTGTTTGGGTGGGGCGTTTACAAAAGATACCGGGCAAAGAAATCTTGTGAGAAATGCAAAGAAAGTAATCGCGCTTGAAGGCTGCTTTATCAAATGTTCGTCGCGAATGATGAAAGGAGCAATCAACGACTTAAGCCAGAGGTAATCATCGCAGATAAACTATATGATTTTGACAGTAACCTTTTCAGGATAGATGAAATGCCAGAAAGCGAAATTGATTCGCATGCAAAAGAAGTTGCAGAAAGTGTAGCAAAAAAGTTATGATGGTGTTTTTATGGAACTGAAATTTTTCGAATCCCCGACATGCCCGGATTGCCCGGCTGCAAAGAAAAATGTCAAAGAAATTTTGGCAAAGTTCAAGCTTCTGGAAAAGCTGAAATTTTTTGACATCTCGACCGACGATGGAAGAATTGAATCGCTGAACTGCATGGTGATGGGCTCCCCAACTCTTGTAGTGGATGAGGAAGTCATTACCAAAGATATTCTTCTGGATGCAAAGAAGCTTGAGAATGAGTTGAAAGGAAGGATTAATTAGAAAGACTATTAATAGAATCGCGGGGAATTAAATATCCTAATCCCAATAGTCCGCATTGAATTTCTCGTCCAGCTCGCGTTGAATAATTTCATCTGCGTCATTAATTGACGCAAGCATTGTTCCAATATCATACAAATCATCAGCATTGCGATTAACATCAAGTAAGCTACGTTCTGCAAAATAAAGTACTTCAAAAGATTTGGCGCTTGCTTCATCTAAAATTATAGCTACGCGCGCATTTGAGCAATCCATTTCAGAACCTATAGGTACATATTTTAATCCATATTTCATCGACAATAATGCCGCAGGATTTGTATTTGATGGAGAATCAAGTGCCCGCCATCTTGCCTTAACTTCGTTCTCGAACAAATACGATGCAAAAAGATCGTATTTCTCCGGCGTACTCTGAAATAAATAGTCGTGATTTTCCGGTCTCCAAAATACTATTACTGCGCGGGGGGCCTTTGCATTATTTTTACTACGCATAAGATAGGACTAAATTAGAAAACATTTAAACCTATCTATTACTGCTTCTTCAACACGTTCGGAATCTCGCTAATCAAATCCGATGCGAGCAGGGAATTACCGAACTTCTTATACGCCAAGTCGCCTGCTGCGCCGTTGATATGCGCTGCACATCCAGCTGCCTCAAAAGCCGGGCAGCCTTGTGCGAGAAGAGTCCCAAGAATTCCTGCCAGCGTATCGCCTGTCCCGCCTACGGTCATTCCTGCGTTTCCTGTTTTATTGAACGCGGTCCTGTTGCCGTCAGAAATTATATCAACAGGATTCTTAAGCAACACTACAGAGCCGATATTTTCTGCAGCAGTTTTGACAACCTTCTCGGCAGCACTCATCTGCTGCGGAACAGAAAGGTCCGCAAGAAGCGTGAATTCTTTTACATGAGGCGTATAGACCGCGTCCTTTACTTTGTATCCTCCGTCAACTATCGCATCCGCGTCAACCACGCAGGGTTTTTTGTATTCCTTAATCATTTTGGCTGCAACTTTGAGGACACTGGAATTCTTCGTAATGCCGTTTCCTATGACCATTGCATCGGTTTTTTCCTGGATCTGATAAAACAAGTACATTGCGCTTTCATTCAGGTAATCTCCTTCATAACCATAAACGATTAGGTCAGGAGAATATGACGCAACTGTTGCTGCGATGCTTTCCGGAACGAGAAGATAAACCAAATCTGCGCCTGCTCTTAGAGCGGATAATCCAACAAGTGCCGGCGAGCCGAAATAAAGCTTGCTTCCGCCGACAACAAGAACCTTGCCGTTTTCGCCCTTATGCGAGCCGGGATTTCTTTGCTTTAATGTCCTTTTTAGAAAGTTTTTGTCTACGAACATATTCTTTATTTGTCGAAGGGAGTATATATCCTTTTTCTAAAAAGGCTCAGTTCGTGTTGGATTTTCGTTCGGCTGCCGCTTCAAAGCCGAAGTAAAGTTTTAGCAGGGGGTCTATTTTTGCATCAAATAACTAGAATTTTTAAATTTTAAATTTACAAAGATTTATTCACGTTTTCGCTCCTTTGCGCGCCTCTCAAATTCCGCCTTCTCCTCTGCATTTGCAAACGATGGCTGAGCAACCGGAACCGGTTTCCCGCTGCGGTCCACGCTCACAAATACAAACTTCGCATTGTCAACAATCTTTTTTTCGCCTGACATGACTGTCACGCAGACGTCAAGGGAAGTCTTGCCCACATAGCAGACCTTTGCGGAAATTTCTGCAGTCTCGCCGACTTTGACCGGCGCCTTGAAAACCATATCATTTAGCGCGACAGTCACAAGGTCGTTCTGCGCGTATTTTCTTGCAGCGATAAATGCTGTCCGGTCCATATACGAGAGAAGCGCGCCTCCGAAAATATTGCCGTAATGATTCGTGTCATTAGGGAGAACTACGATGTCCGATTTTGCTGTTCCTGCGGAAATTGGCTGAAGCATTAGCATACCTCAAGAGTTAATCTATAGTATCTTCAATGTCATCGATAAAGGGAAGAGAATTGCGGATAAACATACTGCTTATTAGCGCGCAGTATTTTTTAAAGCATTTGTCGGCGCTTAAGAAAGCCCGCTCAAAAGAGGCTGTAATACTTTATCAGTGTGTTTTTTGATTATCGTTGCCTGTTCCTCGAGGTCTTTAAGAAATTGCTCAATAGGATACTTTTCTAAACCTACTTTCTCTGCATCAAGAACATAGATTGGCTGTGCGTTTAACTCGATTGGCCTAAAAACGTTGCCAAAAAAACATCGATGTCCTCTTTCGGCTTCTTCCGCCTCCTGACAATATTTGATTTGCCAATCCCGCAGTTCTTTCTGGGAGTATAGAATTCCATTCGCTTTTGGATTCTCAAGCAGAATTCGATGCAACACCAGAAGTGAGTTATTATCTACTTCAATAATATTGTACGCCGGGATGCCGACAATTATTGATGCTCCGACACGGTCAAATGTTATCTCATTTATATCTATTAACGGATTGCCATTATCGTTAATATTCCGATAGAATACGCCACCAACTCCACGTTTATCCGGAAACTCCTGAATAAGATACATATAGATTTATTATGAAAACAGATTTTTAAAGAAAAAGAAAAGGAATTATTCCTTCAGCTCGATTTCGATATTGACGCCCTCAGGAACTTCCACACGCATGATCTGGCGCAAAGCGCGCTCGTTTATGCCCACATCAATCACGCGCTTGTGTACCCGCATTTCCCAGCGCTCAAATGTCGCGGTTCCTGCGCCGGATGGGGATTTTCGTGTCACGACCTTAAGCTTTTTTGTCGGAAGCGGCATGGGCCCGGTCACAGAGGCGCCGAATTTCTGGGCAGTCTCCTTGATGCTGTGGACTAGCTCTTCCAATTTCTTGTAGTCCGTACTTGCCACTCTGATTCGTGCCACCTGCATAAACATCCCATCCCAAAAATATAAAAAAGTCCCGGCAAAAGCCAGGACACTCTCGAATAATTTATTTTCCGGATTTCTTTGCCGGAACAACGTCGATTACCATACCTGCTGCAATTGTCATTCCCATGTCCCTGATTGCGAACTTTGCAAGCTGCGGGAATTCCGACTGCTTTTCAATAACCATCGGCTTGAGCGGCTTGCATTTGATAATTGCCGCATCTCCTGCCTTTATGAAATCAGGGTGTTCAGCCTCAACAGCTCCTGATGCAGGATTCAATTTCTTGACTATCTCGGTTATTGTGCATGATACGTGCGAAGTGTGTGCATGGAACACCGGAGTATACCCCTTGGTTATAACCGAAGGGTGCTGCAGAACAATTATCTGTGCAGTAAATTCCTCAGCAACCGTAGGAGGATTATCCACGTGTCCTGCGACTTCTCCTCGCTCGATGTCGTTTCTTGCAAGGCCTCGGACATTAAAGCCGATGTTATCGCCTGCTATTGCCTGGGGAATGGATTCGTGGTGCATTTCTACCTGCTTTACATCACCGACCTTTCCTGAAGGCATGAAAATTACCTTGTCGTTTGCCTTAAGCGTTCCTGATTCTACTCTTCCTACAGGCACTGTGCCGACACCCGTAATGGTGTAGACGTCCTGGATAGGAATCCTGAGCGGCTTGTCTGTTGGCTTTGCAGGAACTTCCAGCTTATCAAGTGCCTCGATAAGTGTCGGTCCTGTGTACCACGACATTTTGTCGGACTTCTTTGCAATGTTGTCGCCGGTCCATGCCGAAAGCGGAATATAGTTGAACGCGTCTGTCTTGTAGCCGACTGATTTCAGGAGCTTTATTATGTCCTCCTTTGCTTTTGTATAAGCCGCCTGGTCGAAATTGGCTTCGTCCATCTTATTGATTGCGATAATAAGCTGCTTCAAACCAAGTGTCTTAATCAGGAAAACGTGCTCCTTTGTCTGTGGCATGACGCCGTCCTTTGCTCCAAGAACAAGGATTGCTGCATCAGCCTGTGACGCTCCTGTAATCATGTTCTTCACAAAGTCCCTGTGGCCCGGAGCGTCGATAACTGTAAAGTATCTGTTTGCGGTATCAAATCTCTGGTGCATGATGTCGATTGTTACGCCTCTCTCTCGCTCTTCCTTTACAGTGTCCATTAAGAATGCGAATTTAAAGGATTCCTTTTTCAATTCTTTTGCTTTCTCTTCTATCTTTTTCATTTCCTGTTCAGGAACATTTCCTGTGTCCCATAGAAGCCTGCCTACGAGCGTTGATTTCCCCTGGTCAACGTGTCCGATTGTCACGATGTTCATGTGCGGTTTTGCTGCTGCCATTTTTAGTCAACTCCATCAAATATTTGCGTTTTACTTTGGACTAAAAAGCTTGCCACGTTAGTGGCATGATATGTTAGTCACCATTTACGTATAAACGTTCTTTATTATTCACACATTAGATTTATAAATCTATACTTTGGGTGCACAAACCGATGCAGCCACGGAATTTGAAAAATAAGCCAGATGCCACTGTTTTTACCGCATGGATTAATTCCGGACAGCTTATTTTCAAATCGCCTCTCGGCGGTTGTAAAACGCATTTTACAAGCTATTTTGGTGGTTATTTAAAACTAACTGACCATATATGTTTTAGTGATATTATGGCTCAAAAACAGGTTGAAGAAGTCAAAGAGAGCATTCAAGAAGAAGCTGTCCAAACTGTCGAAGAGGTGCCACAGGCCCCGTCTGCGGCTGTAGAAGAGGAAATAAGCGACGAATCGCTTCCATTCCCCAACGCAACAGTTGTAAGGCACATAAAAGCATATGCTCCAAACAAGATGATTTCATCCAAGGTAAAAGTAGCGCTGAATCATTTCTTGGGCGACGTCGTCAAAGTCGTTGCAAAGGACATGGGCAAGACACGGTATTCCATGATAGAGATGGACGACTTCCAGCGCGCGACAAAACCCTACACAGTAGCCGAGGATTTGGAATTCGAGAAACAGAGAATCGTTGCCCAGCTTGAAAAGACAAAAATGGACATCGAAGGATTGATCCGCGACTTCAACAGGAAATTCAAGATGCAGGAAGCAAACGAGTTCCATGTGATCGGAATCGAGGACGGAAAAGTTGCCGAGGTCCAAATTGAGGAAAATGGTGCCCAGAAAGAAGAATAGAGCGCGGACTTCAAATCGCTCTAAGAATTCTCAAAATAAAGTAAACAATCCCCGCCGATTTAAGCGCTTTTGCAATGGATATCACAACAAGGAATTTTCTTGAGTCGTACTTCTCTATCCCGACGATTATCGGCGCCAAGTCCCCGACAAACGGAATCCATGGGGAAATAATAATGAATGCTTCGCCATGCTTCTGGAACCAGCCGCGGACGTTATTTTCTGTCTCCTTGCTGTGGAAATGAAAAATGCGAAGCCTCGTCAATCCGTATCTTCCGATAAAATAGCCGATAAAAGCGCCAATTATCGAGCCCGCTGTAAGGACTATAAACACGTATAATGGCAATTCCCCGGACCTCAGGAGCTCTACAATAGGCAGCTCTGTAGGAATCGGAATTACCGAAGACAGAAGAGCAACGACAAATAGCGATAATAATCCTGCGGAATGCATAGAATAGCTTATTCTTCAATTCATAAAAGCTTTGTCGCTTCATATTCTGCTATGTCTGCTCTTTCGTTCAGCTTAAAATCGCTTCCTCGTGATTTCATTGTAGAAGAAATCACTCCTGAAAAAGAGGTTCTTGCTCTTGATAAACTTTATTCTTTTGACGAAAAATCAGCGGGGAAATTTCTGCAGTTTATTCTCCAGAAAGAAAACCGCGATACATTGGAGGTTCTGGATGAAATTGCGCGCAAGCTTCATGTTACGCGAGAAACTCTTTCAATTGCAGGAATGAAGGACAAGGAAGCAATAACATCGCAATCGGCCTCTGCTTACAGGGTTAAAAAAGAGCAACTGGAGAAGATTAAAATCCGCGGCGTGAAGTTAATTCCTGTGCAGTACAGCGACAAGAAGTCCTTTCTTGGCAATTTATGGGGCAACAGATTCGAGATTACTGCACGCGATATTGATATGGAAAAGGACAGGCTAAAGGAATTCATAGAGTCGCGAATTCAGGAAATGCACGGAGTTTTCCCTAACTATTTCGGCGAGCAGCGCTTTGGGGAGGACAACAGCACGCAGAAGATTGGCAAATTGATTCTAAAAAGAGAGTTTAAAACAGCAGCATTAGAATGCACAAAACGATATAGAGAATGTGCCACTTATCTAAAAAAGCACCCCAAAGACCACGTCGGCGCAATAAAGCAGTTGCCTATTAAGCTTCAGAAATTGTTCATTCATGCGGTGCAGGCAGAGATATTCAATTCGGCGCTTGACGAACTCGTGAATAAAGGGAAATTTGACAAGAACATTGAAATTCCACTTCCAGGATATCGGTTTTCTTCACGCATATTCACTTCGGAGATTGACAAGATTGTCGAGGAGACTTTGAAGGAAAACGGGCTTTCGCCCGAAATGTTTCGCGTAAAAGAACTGCCCGAAATTTCCTCAGAAGGCGAACTTCGTCGCGCATTCGAGGAATTCCACGAGTTCAAAATCCTTGCGATAGAAGCGGATGAAATTCATTCAGGAAAAACAAAGGCGGTTTTGCAGTTTTCTCTGAAAAAGGGATGCTATGCGACGGTGTTTTTGGATCGGGTGTTTAAAAAGTAATTTATTTTTCACTTGCTTTAATTATCGCTTCCGCAATATCCCCTTTTGCCTCTTCCAGTGCTTTTTTCGCTTCTTCGCGCGAAACACCTGCTTTCTCGGCAACAATCGCGATGTCTTCCTCGGAAATAGTCCCTGAAGGTGTGTGCTCCACCGCCTCCCCGCTTACCTGGAAGCTCTCGTTGCCACCCATGGTCACTTTCTGCACGCTCGGGTTCGATATGACAAGCTCGCTGCCTGAATTGAGCCGGATTATCACTTCGGAAGCGTCAATCTCTTCGCTTTTTATTCCCATCTGGCGCATGGCCTTTTCCATCTGTTTTGGGTTGATATTCGGAAACATAAGGCTAAATAAGATTCTAAAAATAATAAAGCTATGCTCTCGGAACTTGTGTTCACGCTTGTTGGCGTTGCTTTCGGTATAGTGAGCGGGCTTGTTCCCGGGATGCACGTGAATACGCTTGCTGCAATACTTCTTGGAATATTCTACAAATACGACTTTCCCGGAATTCCTCTGGCATATTTTGTCATCGGCATGTCTGTTGCAAACGCATTTTCAGCATTCATTCCCTCTATTTTTCTTGGCGCGCCTGACGAATCAACTGTGCTTTCTGTTGCACCCGGGCACAGGATGCTCAAAAAAGGAAAAGGATACGAGGCACTGGCGCTTACTGTTCTGGGCGGAGCAGGCGGGTTTCTGGCATTGATTATTGCGCTGCCTCTTCTGATTACGGCAGTCCCGTTCATCTACACTGCAATAAGGCAGTATATCCAGTACATACTTCTTCTTACAGTGATGTTCCTGGTTTGGAAAGAGGAGCGCAAGCTTTGGGCTGCTTTTGTGTTCCTGCTTTCCTCTGTTTTTGGCATTGTCTCAATGAACTCGAATATAAACAGCTCATTCCTGCTTCTGCCGGTTCTTTCAGGGCTTTTTGGCTTAAGCACTCTTGTAATAAGCTATTTTACTGATTCAAAAATCCCTGTGCAGCGAGTAAAATTCAGGATAAAATACAAAAAATACATCCCTGCCACTGTTCTCGGGCTTTTTTCGGGCCTTATTGCAGGCATCTTGCCAGGAATAGGAACATCGCAATCAGCAATAATCGCGCAGCAGTTGGGCAGAATACGCGGACCAAAGAAGTTCATGGTTGTTCTCGGCTCAATTGCAGTCACTGATATAATGCTCTCGATACTTGCAATATATCTTGTGGGAAATCCGCGCTCAGGCGGAGCTGTTGCAATACAGGACTTTCTTGGAAGCAAAATGAGCCTTTCCGGCGTCCTGGCATTCATGGCAGCAGGCCTTGTTTCAGCAGTAATTGCCGCATATTTCACTCTAAAGCTCGGGCAGTCGTTCGGGAATCTGGTCTCGCGTGTAAATTACCGACAAATTGTTATTCTTGCGGCAGTATTTCTCCTAAGTGTGATTTACGCATTCAGCGGACCGCTAGGCGTTCTTATAAGCATAACAGGCGCTGCAATAGGGATTATCCCTAATCTTGTAGGCGTGAAGAAGTCGCTTTTGCTTGGCTGCCTGATAGTGCCCACAGTGCTTTATTTCTTTGGAGTTAGCATATATTTCGTGTGATTTCACATGAATACCTTGTATGTTCATACCCCTTCACTTCGTGTGGAACTCCTTTGTGTGAAGTATGCGGCAGGCAAAAGAATGAATAATGGCGCGCCTCACGCTGTTTTTTAAGCCCGAAAACCCGTATATCCGTCATATCACGCCAAAAAACGTGATTTCCAGTGAAGTACACCCCCTGACTTCTTCTGGAGATGGAAATTTTGCGATTTTCAAGAGCAGCAGAACAAATATGAAGGAAATCGGGTGTTGGGAGGGGGTTCACGTGGAAAGGCATGAATGACATACAAAAGCTCATTGGCAGGTAATATCTGAAAAACCACTGCTTCTGAAGAATTTTAAATAAGATAAGTAACCACTTATAAATGACAAACTATGGAAAGATTAATAAATACCCGAAGCCAAAATAGGGATATGGTTGATTTATTCATTTACGATGGAAGTCCAGTCGCTAGAGACGAGTCTTTAAATAGCATTCAAAAGGACGAAATGCTCCAGAACATATTTTGTAAGGTAATAAGCTCATTAAAACCCAGCCTACCGCCAGAACTATTGCTAAGAACCGTATTAGATCGTAAGGGGGACAATTTCGGAGGGATAGAGACATTCTTGACAAGCTGTACAAATAACGGCCACGACCGCACAAGCGACTCAGATTGGGGAATTATGACCGACGAGATGAAACGAGAGCTTCCTCGAAGAGGCTATACCGGTAAGGACGTCATCTGGGCTAGGCAGGGAATAACTGATGAGAATCCTAAACCGTACAACTGGTATGCTGCGTATGGTATGAATGTCGGCGTGCTTATCATTGATAAAGGCGCCTATAAAGAGGAGTTCGACCAGATTTATGGACAAAAAGATGTTAATACGCGAAAGAATGGCTTACTGGGAATCCTTCTTTTTGATATGGATAAAGAGCAAATCGAACCAAGAGATAATCTGCATATATTGTTAGGTGATGTCAAATATGCAGTGGATGAAATCCATCAGGCAGGATATTTTATCAAAAAACGCATATGATATTATGAACTACTTCGCCTCAAACTTACCCAACCCCAGCTGCCTTGCCTTTTTCCCGAACAGGCTGTCGACGTCTTTTTCAAGAAGCGAGAACTGCTGGAAGAGATACGGCGATATCTTGTATTTCTCGATAATGTGCTTTGTAGGCTCGATGTACTTGCGTATAGCGCCTTCTGATACCGAAAGCATGAGCTTTCCGCCGCAATAGCACTTACCTATAAGCGGCACCCTGCGGTATTTCGCATTGCACTGGCTGCAGCGCACCTTCTGCTCTGAAAACGTGCGCAGGTTCCCTTTTATATCCCGCAAAAAGTGCTTTGAAATCACTGCTTCTGCAACAGAGTCCTTATTCACGGCAACTATTTTCTCGGCCAAGGACAGCTGTGCGCTGACTTTATCTTTCATGCTGCCGAGTTCGACATACTTGGTCCTGATGGGCGCATCATTGACGCTGGTGGTATCATGAGTGAACTTTATGTGAAATACTTCGGGAGTCTTAATCACATCCGCAACAAGGCGCGGTTTTTTAGTAAGCTCGGATATCGTCTTATAGCCCATTGTTGCTTCGTAAAATTCAAGAGGATATGAAGAGGAAACATCAACCTTCCATGCCTCATCGTCCACTTCCTCAGGGTTTAGCTTGCTTGTAAGAACAAGAGGTGCATCCATTGTCCTTCCGCCTCTTGTATCCGGCAGGAACTTGCGCGAGAAATTAAGCAGTGCATCCATTAAAAGCATTATAGAGTCTTCGTCACCGTCGCAGTTGCGCCTCTTTCCTGCGTGCCAGAACGGGTGCGCATAGCAGACCTTTGACGGGGTAAAGCCGACAATTCTGCCTACGATTCCTGCGGATGTATGCGGAGCAAGCCCCACAACCAGCCGCCCCACAAGGTCCTCTTTTGAGTTTATATTATAATAGGGTTCTGTTCCGTAGACTTTGACAAGAAGGTCGTCTATGAATTTGCTGACATTAATCATATAATTGACAGAGGAGAACTCGTCGTTATCCGAAATGACTATATCCTGCACTTTAAGCTCAAGAACCTGGTTCTCGTTCGCAAGCGCGTTTCCAAGATAATCATTCTCATATCCTATGGACTTCAGGCGCTCTACAGACACATTCAGTTCTGAGGGCTTGAAATGCGTCATCGAAATGTCAGATGCGTCGTATCTTGTTGTGCCGTCTTTGTTCACATACAGCTCGTATTTTGTGCGCAGGACCCCTTTCTCAAGGCATTCTATGCTTCGCTCAGGGCCTGAAACTCCTCGCACGCCCTTGAATAACTTGGGACGCTCCACAATTGCTGCATTCTTGAATGCGCTGTCAAGAAGCTCTTTTAATTTGATTGTCCGCTTTCTGTATTTTTTGGTCGGCTGGTTGCAGTGCATTTTCGCGTCCACAAGCGCATTGCATGACTGGCAGACATTCATGGCTTTGCCCCTGCTATTGCATTTTGGGCATAAAGGAAATATCGATTCGGTGCTGCATGAAGGACACCTGAACACAGGAAATTCCGCGGTCACCTTGTCGGCAGAATACGCCTCTATCAGGTTTCTCATTTTTCCTCCTTCTGTTCCGCAGGGGAAAAGTATTTGCGGCCTTCCTTTTAAGAGCCGCTTTTCAGCCTTCTCCGGCCTGCCCATTCTCATGCCTATTCTTGTCAGGCCCCGCTCGCGTATTTTTATGCCGGCAAGTTTTGTTATTGCAGACATTACAGTGGCTTCAGGCTCTATTGAGGAAATCAGGGCATTGACATTTTCAGGGTTCGGTTTTCCAAGCGAGTAAAATGCTCCAAGAGACTTTCCGGAGAGTGTGACCTTGTTGTCTTTTACAGTACACGGGACACAAAGGATTTCAAGAATCCGCAAAGCCCCGGATTTATTCAGGCCCCGCCGCTCCTCACCATCTGCATTATCGATAGTTCCTGTAGAAAACCATAAGATAAGTTCTTTTAGTTCGTCTACTGTTATATCGTGCCAGAAAAAGTTGTACTCCGGATGAAGCGGAATATCAAGTTCGCGCGACATTTTGAATGCCTCATCAAGTGTAGGGGGCTTGGAAATATAGTTATCAGGAGAATAAGTAGTAGTTTTGCCGTCAACTGCCTTTTTCAATTCCAGAAGCCACCACTCCTCGCAATAAGCAGACGGCATAAGCATGTGGTTGTTTGATACAAATTCTCCGTAAGGAACAAGCACGTCGCCCATTGACAGAATCGAGACGACATTACTCTTGTTTTCGCGCACCTCTTTGTGGGTTTTCAATTCAAGAATACTGCCGCTACGCAATTTGACAACAGGCGGCTCTATTGTATCGCAGGGAGCGCATACAGTGGCTTTTCCCGGAAATTCTGTTGCAATCTGCGTTCCGACAGCAATAAATTCAGTAAGCCACATAGCGGCAGAATGTATTGAAGTGGCCGCAAGCCCCCCTGTTCTTGAGCGTCCATACCTTAAGCGAAACCCGCCGCGTTTTGAAGGATGCGAAAATATGGGCCTTCCTGCCAGGACTTTTGAAAGATACGTGTCTTTTGGAGTATATTTTGCCGCATTAGGATTATCCTTGAGCTCCACTTTTTTTGCCGCATGGATGCTGTTTTTCAGCTTCACGAAATCCGCAAGCCAAAACCAGTTTTTAAGGTCGTAATCGTCGGGATACTTCTTTACCCGCCCCAGGACCTTCTCTGCCTTAAGCGGTATGCCGTCAAGCAGAATCAGGCACATTCCCCCGCGGATTTTGTTTGTCTCAACACGCGGCAGGTCCTTGTAATTCGAGACTTCCAATTCCTCTGTAGGGTCTCCTGTAATCTCCACAGGCACGTTTTTTACAATCACGGTCATTTCTTCCTTTGTCGGATGATATTGCTTCGCTGCAACGCGATTATAATAATCCTCTACTTCCGCAAAATACCTGTTGACCTCAATTTCCGAGGGCTTATAAGCATCAAGCTTTAGCGCTTTTCTTATGAAGTCCGCTGCCAGGACAGAAATTGCAGACGCTGTTCCCCCTGCAGAGCGGATGGGCCCTGCATAGTAAACCGCCAGATAGTCTGTTCCGTCGTCGTTCTTCTTGATTTTCACTGCGGATATGCCTTCAAGAGGCGCTGTTACAACGCCAAGCGTAAGATATGCCACAGCAGTGCGCAAGCCCACTTCTGCGAATTTTTCCCTGCTTCCAAAATCGCCATACTTTCCTATGGCAACATCGCGGCCGATAAGAAGCGCCACACGCTCGTCGTTTTTGCCGTACTGCTCCTCAAGAACCCGGATTCCTTCCTTAAGCCCGGAGCCGAATAATGTCGGAAAAAACGTGGAAATAAGGCCTTCGACCCGCGCTGCAAGGTCCTCTGCAAGAAGAATTTCAACTGTTGTCTCCGGGTCCCTGCCCTTTTTGCGCGCAACGCCTGCAATAGAATATGCTTTTTCGACCTCTGCCTGTATTGAGTCAAAGTATTTTTGCGTTTCTGCATCGGTCTGCATGTGTGTATTTCGCAGAGGAGATTTTTAAAGAAAATTATTGAGAGCCCTGGGCGCGAAATCCCCGCGCGAATCATGTTTTAAATAATGAAACGCGCGATTTGAACGCACGACCTTTACCTTACCAAGGTAACGCTCCACCAGCTGAGCTACCAGGGCACAATGTAGTGAATTCAAAAACATATGACACTTATTCCCTATATGTTTTGAATTCCCGCATTTCCGAAATGCTCACGCATTTCCTCATTTCGGAAATAAGGAAATACGGATAGTATTTCCGAAATAGTCAATCCAATGAATCGATTGTTGTAAATTGACTATAGACATACGGGAAGAATCTTTTTATTGCTTTAAAATCGCAAGCATTCAGCATCAAAAACACGGTCCTTGCCAAGGCAGCACGAAAATAAAATATATATACTCAAGAGCCACATATAGTAATATTCAATCGGTGATATTCTGCCAAAAAAAGACGATGTTGAAATCAAGGATGATGAAGATTTTGAAATGGTGCCTGTAACCCCTATAAGGCGCCTTGAAAAAAGAATGGAAGCAATGGAAATGACCAAGTCGGCGAACAACCTTGAGAAATTCATCGAAAAAGTCATGGACATGGTCGAGCTGAACCAGAAAATCATTGAGGATATAGTAAGATCAAATCAGGCAATGAGGGAGGATATGAGCATCCTGGTCGGAAAACTTGATACTTTACAGACAAAAGTCGGCGGTTTTGTGGAAATAATACAGAACGCTGCAGAATCAGATGTTGCACAGACAGCTGCAGAAACCACAGGTGAGACAATAAAGCCGCTTATAGATCAGATTGAGTCAACAAGCAGGCAATCCCAGGAAATGAATACTCGCATGCTGCAAAGCCTTGAGAATATTGAAAAACTTCTAAGAAGGCCCCAGATACCTTCATCTGCAGTCTCGAGCCCTGCTGCGCGTGATATACTGGCAAGACGCGGAATCGGACAGCCTCAGTCATAAAAATCTTCTTGCACAGTATTCGGATTTTTAAGCCTTCCAACAGCGCCTTCGGCGGTTGGAAGTAAAGAGATGATTGAATGAAGCAGAGCCATAAAAATACCGAGCTAATATTAATGGCATCGCTCATCACAGTAACTGCAATATCGTTTGCAATTCTTATCGCCGGCATTCCTTCAACGCCGCAGGCAGCATTAACAAACCTGGGCATTCTTATGGTATTCGGGGGACTGCTTTTTGTCAGCATACTGCTTCTGCGCATACACGACAAGCTCTCTGAGGTGTCGGATATTATGAACGAAAGCAAATAAAGGCGGTTTTATTAAGATTTATTAACTTAAAATCAGGAATATATTCAACCGCACATCTTTTGATTATCAAGGATATTGCGCGGTTGAATATTTCCAACCATTTCAAAGCTTCGCTTTGAAAGCTTGCCGTAAGGCATGATTGATAATCGTCTTCGGGTTGGAAAGCTTGGAAATCTTCGATTTCCATGAGATAGCGAATTCAAGCATTAATAGAGGATACCTATAAAAAGTTCTTGAATCCGCTATAATATCAGTTGGCCAATGCAGGGGTAGCCAAGCGGTCAACGGCGGTGGACTCAAGCAACAACTCGATTGCATTGAGTTATGAGCCGGCAACGGCGATGAAATAAAGAAATCCACTCTCCTAGCGAGTTCGAGGGTTCAAATCCGGTTTCTTTCTCTTTTGGAAAAAGAGAAAGACAAGTCATTCCAACTGCGGTTGGAAAGCTTTTGAAGCAAAGCTTCAAAATCCGGGTAGAAAGAGAAAACGAGTGGCCGCGCTTCGCGAGGTCACAAAACTACCTAACGCCGGTAAAAATCCCTTCCCCTGCATGCTATTCTATTTGTTTATTTTCCCGAGCTCGTCCTTAAGGGAATTAAGCTCCGAGCGAAGGTCGATCAAATCGTCAGAAACCACGCCCGTGGAGAGATCTATTTCAGGGGCGTGCAGGCCTTCCGGCGCAGCAAGTTTTGATTCTATTTCTTCTATATCCGCATCGATTTTATTAAGTGCCGATTCCATCCGTGATATGGCCTCTGATTTTAATTTTTCTGCTTTTGCCAGAAGCGAAATAGTATCCGCTATTACTTTCATGTCTCCTTTTGACTCTGAAAGCTTTGCCCCGATTGCCGCATGCTCTTCGACTTTGACAAAGAGCTCGGTATCCAAAGACTGGGGCGCAGCGCTTTTTATTTCAGCCGATTTTTGTGGCTGCCTTGCAGAAGATATCAAAGAAGAGTTATTTGAAACCCCCTTCTTCATAAGGGAAACCGGCTCTTCAAAGGATTCGTCAGAATCAATATCCATACCCACAACTGCGCGCAGCTTATCGATTTCTGCGTCGGTGATTTTTTCTTCCATAAGTTCCAGTATTAATATATATGCACTTTACTATATAATCTTTTACTCGCGTTGCTTAAATGAGAACTTTTTCGTGACAAATATCTAAGTTTTAAATCTTTGAATGATAAAGTTGTCATGAAACCGCTGCAATAGTTTTATGCTCCGCTCGTGCAAAAGCTGCACCATCGAAAGTTTTGCGGACCTATAGTCTAATGGATAGGACACGGCCCTGCGGAGGCCGAAATCCGGGTTCGAGCCCCGGTAGGTTCGTTTCTAACTATTTGCACAGATTAAGGCTGTCAGACTTTATTTGGTTATTACAACAGCTTTATCAAGAACAATTACCGTATGCTCTGCCTGTGAAATACAACCTCCCGCAACCTCTTTCAGCGGCGGATATGCATGCAGGCCGCCAAGAGATACGAGTTCTTTTAAGCCGTTTTCCCGCAACATTCCCTTTGGCTCTTTGAGCCAGCGGCTTGCAAAAGGCAGCCCGTTTATGTTCTTTGCAAATGCCTGGATTTTTCGCGCGCTGCCAGACCGCGGTGAAACGTCTCTGATAAAACTGAAAATCATTGCCCTGCCGGTATCTTTTACCTCGCCGGAGCCGTCTGTTGCAAAAGGCTCTATTGCAATCACATCGCCTTCTTCTAAAATATCTCTTGAATGAGTCCTGACATTCGGGATGCTCGGGGATGCGTGAACTACATACCTTCCAAGATAATGTCCTGTGAGGTTCGTTATCGGGTTAAATCCTGAATTCCTGATAGTATTCTCAATCACTGCCGAGACTTCAGAAATTTTTATCCCGGGGTTTATAATCGAAATAGCGCTATTGAGTGCGTTTTTCGAAGCATCAAGCAAGGCAATTTTTCTCTTATCGCTTCCGAGATAGATAGAGGCAGCAGTATCTGCGATATACCCGTCAACATGAACGCCGATATCTATTTTTACAATATCCTCCCTTGAGAAAACCTTTTCGTCATTTTCAGTCGGCGTGTAATGCGCTGCAATCTCATTGAGCGAAATATTTACAGGAAATGCCAATCCGCCTCCAAGCGACACTATTTCTGATTCTATATTCTGCGCAGCATCAAGCAGCTTTGCGCCCTCAAAAATCCATTTCTTTGACTTCTCGCGGACAATGGACGCGATTTTTCCCGCCCGGATATAGCAATCAAGAATATGCGAATCCATACAGCTAACGAATTGCACCAATATTTATAAATATTCCATTTCTTAATGTTTTTATGAATCGCGGTGCGCTGTCATTCGTTTTTATTCTTCTTTTTTCTCCGCTGGCAAGCGCAGCAATTTCCATAAATGAAATAATGTACGATCCTGTGCAGGACGACAATTACAATGAATGGATTGAAATTTACAACAACGGAACAGATGCGATATCGCTTGAAAACTGGAGCCTGTGCGACAAGAAAATTATGGGTGGATATGTTAATAGAAGCGGGGCAATACAGCGAAATTCGTCGCTTTCCATTCCGGCCACGGGCTTTGGATTGATAACAGACGGCGGAAGCGGCACAGAAGTGTATGAAAATTTCAATGTTTCGGAAAACTCGGTTGCATTTCATGTAGATGCTTCGTCTCTTTGCAATGGAGCGCTTCCGAACACCAATGAAAAATCACTCGTGCTAAAAGACTCTGGAGGGACCTTAATAGATAATATAACTTATTCGCCAACTTGGGGTGCAAACGGCAACGGCAAAACTCTGGAGCGAAATGCATCAGGATGGTTTGAAAGCACCCGTATAGGCGGCACTCCGGGTGCGGCAAATAGCATTTTGTTTTCCGGGGCTCCTTTAAATCAAACACCGAATGAAACACAAAATATAACCGACAACAACGAAGCTTCCAATGCCATTCAAAACCAGGAATATCCGAAAGCCCCGGACATTGAAATAATGAGTGCGCCTTTGAACCTGAAGTTCGGCGACTATTCTTCAATCCATGCGAAATTTAATTCGGGAAGCAGAAGTTTTGGAACAGCACGATTTGTAGCATATATCTACAAGCCATCGTGGATAACAAAAGACCTGTCGATAAATGAAACAACGTTGCGCAATTCACCCTACAATTCGGGCGCTGCTGCAGAAATTTTTGGTATTGAAGCGAACCAAACAACTCATATTGTTCTTCCGGTTTTTGTAAAATGCAACGACGGGGCGTACGCCAATGCAACATACACTGCCAGGGTACGGGCATATGAATACGCCGGAGGAGAATGGAAAGCGATTGCCGATGTCGATAAAGAGATGTTTGTTTCCGGGGAAAATGAAATCTGCAAAAAAGAAACAATAAAAGAAACAGTTTACGCCAACAATGCCTCCGATAAAACCTGCGCTGAAAAAATAAAAATTCTCCACCAAAATGCGCTTGAAATAAATGCAACATATCCTGAAATTGTCTTCATAGGGGAGAATTTTACTACAACTGTTTTTCTTAAGAATAATGAAAATGTTACGCGAGACCTTGAAATATACTCCTATATTTATGAGCATTCCCAGGTAATGTCAAGCGGCTTTGACGGCCGGGATTGGAGGAATGTAAGAGCGGCAAACAGCAGAAAGGTTTCAATCGCGCCGGAAAACCGGACAACGATAGAACTATCGAGCCGCGCAAGAGAAAATGCCAGCGCAGAAAAATATACTTATAAAATTCGCATTGATGATTTAAACGATGATAAAAATTCGGAAGAAAGAATTTATCTGATTGATGTGGCGGCGCAAAGCCCGGGAAACAAAACTGAAAATTATGAAATCGAAAACATTTCAGGCGAAAACAAAATTACCGGCGCCATAACTGCAGAAAGCCCGAAGCTTTCATTCTGGGACCGTATCATTTATACAATCAAGGCATGGCTGGAATGAGATGCATTCTTCAAAAATCCGCAGGAAAGCGGATTTATGGGATGTTCCTTTTTAAAGATGCAAAAGTATATAATAAATACAAAGGCGTAAAAAATGAGATTTGAAGACTTGAACCTAAAACCGCTTATTCTAAAAAAAATTAGAGAAGAAGGATTTTTGGAACCAACAGAAATACAGCAAAAATGCATCCCTGAAATTAAAAAAGGACGAGATGTTGTTGGGCAGGCAATGACCGGCTCAGGCAAAACTGTAGCGTTTAGCATACCGGTTATAGAAGCAGTCATACCGGGCAGGGGAGTGCAGGCACTTGTCCTGACTCCTACAAGGGAATTATGCGTGCAGGTATGCGATACTTTCCATACGTTCGGGAAAGCGCTGGGTGTGAATGCTACTGCCATATACGGCGGAACCGGCATGGAGCAGCAATACAGTGCACTCAAAAGAGCAGATGTCGTTGTTGCAACCCCGGGAAGGCTTCTTGACCACATGCGCAGGAATTCTATAAACCTTTCAAGGCTGAAATTTCTTGTGCTGGATGAAATGGACAAGATGCTTGATATGGGCTTTATTGATGATGTCGATACAATTATCAGAAATGTCCCAAAAAGCAGGCAGACCATGCTTTTCAGTGCAACAATGCCTGAAAGCATACATTCGCTGATTAGCCGATATCTCCAGTCACCAGTGATTCTAAAGGCGCAGGCAAAAGTGGACAAAAGCCTTCTTAAGCAGATTTACTATGTCGTGGAACAGCACGAAAAATTCTCGCTTCTTGTGCATCTCCTGACTCACAAAACATCAGGGTTTGCAATGGTGTTTTGCGGAACAAGGCACCAGGTTGACGCGATAACAAGAAACCTGCAGAAAAACGGGATAAATTCCATGGCAATACACGGCGGGCTGACGCAGAACAGGCGGATGCACGCGCTCAATTCCCTGAAAAGCGCAGATATTGATGTGCTTGTTGCAACAGATGTGGCGGCGCGTGGCCTCGATATAAAGAACGTGACGCATGTTTACAACTTCGATGCACCAAAGACTCCTGAAGAATATACTCACAGGGTTGGCAGGACTGCTCGCGCAGGAAAAGCCGGCGATGCGATAACGCTGCTTGCTCATCGCGATTTTGAGAACTTCGACCGCGTCTTAAGGGATAGGACAATAGAGGTAAAAAAAGAAGAGCTCCCGGACTTCAAAAGAATCCCGTTCAGGGCACGCGAAGAGGGCCGGTTTGCAAGAGGAGGGCATAGCGGTGCAAGGCCACGAAGAAGTTTTGGTGCGCAAAGATTCCCGAAAAGGGAAAGATGGAGAGACGGATAATCAGTTAATTCTGTTTTGAGCGGTAAGTCTTATTTGGCTCGTGTTCCTGCGATGCAACCGCTTTCTCGCACATATATCCAGATATTCCTTCAAACATAGGCTTTGACAGGACAATAAGATATCCAAGAGTTAGAAAGATGCCAAAAATTGCCAAAAGATTATTTCTGATAGAATCCGCGATTGTAAAAAGTGCAATATTCCCCGTGCCTGCGTTCGCTATAAGCGTTATATTAGCAGCAGTCCAGAAAAAAACAGCGGTGCCAAGCGCTCCTGCAAAGGGAGAAAGAACAAGACGCACTCCGTGCTGCCTTTTTGAGCAGTACGTTATAAAAGAAGTCAGGAGGAATATAAGGAAAAAAACATCCACGTTTGCAAGAAGAAACCCGCGTATTCCTGCAAGTATTGCGCTTGCGGTCTCGCGCGCAAAGTAATCCAGCACTAAAATTCCTATGCCAAGAAACGCAAGAGAAAACAGTGCGGAAAGAATAGTCCCTGTAACGCCAAAAGTATCATAATACCATTCGCTGCCTCTTTCTTTTGCTTTTTTCTCCAAGGCTCCCGTATTCCAAATATAGTTTAAGTCTTCCTTAGTTGGCTTTTTTTCTAAAACTCTTTGCGTGGAGTCTATTTTGCGCGATTTATGTTTCAGCATGATTGGTTATTTAGCAGAACGGCTTATATGATAATTGCGAAGAAAAATGTTGGGTTAGACGGGTGACGAAGTGGAAAATGAGTGAAAATAGATAAGTTATTTTCCTGGAAAGTTACTTCCTCCCCCACCCACTCAACCCCTTCTGCTTTGCCTTGCCGAGCAAATCGTCCTCAGTAACCCCAAAAATATGAAGCACCCGCAATGCAGCAGGTACAATCTGATTATTGATATAATACTCAGGGTCGTAGTTCTTTGCGTATTCAATCAATTCTGCCCTATCGCTAATAGAGCCCGTGCCTTTTGTTATAACATACTCAATTGTCTCACCGGGCAGGATTTCTTTTCCCCGCGCAACTGCTTTTTTCACTGCAGCAACATGCGGCCCTATCTGGACATAATTCTTCAATTGTCGCGTCAATTGCGTATATATCCGCAGTTCCTTCATGTCCACTTTCTCTGTCTTTATCTCTATAACAATTTTTTTGACAAGCTCGACTGCCTCTTTCTGCCTTTTATTTAGCACAAGCTCAAGCACTTTTTCCTGCGTGTCCTTTGCTAACTTGGACCAATCACGGCGCACTTTCTCAAAGCCGCGGATTATGACATTTCCTTCTTTGTCAATTAGGGCGTATCTTTTCTTTGCCCCGCCTTCTCCGACTTTTCTTGAGACAAATATCCCGCGCACATAAATTCCCTGGAAATCAAGCTCGATTATTCCTGGCAATTCTGCATTGACTTTTTTGAGGAACTCTTTTGCAGTTGATTCTATGTCCTTTTCAATATGCAAAAATACAGAGTCAGTATCCCCGTAAAGCACCTCAAAGCCTGCCTCCTCTGCCATGCTTATGACTCTCTGGATATAATGCCTTGCAAAAGCAGTAACAGCAGAAGCGCAAGCCCGGTTATACCAGCGCGAGCCTGCAAAGCCCAGATAGCCGTACATGGCGTTGCTGACTGTTTTTACTGCAAACTGGCGCGCATTAAGCTCATGATATTCTTTGCTTTTTTTGTCAAGTGTCTTCATCTTTTGCTTGAGGGATTTTCTTTCCTCAAAAAGCTCGACAAGAATCTCGGGAATAAACCCGCGGTTTTTTGTGCAGAAATAATTATCACTTCCTGGAACTCTGTTTTCTTCCTTGTCTTTGCAGCAGGGGCAGTTAAGCGTATGCGGGTCGACGTTGTGTGTGACAATAATGCTCGGGTACAGTCCCCTGAAATCAAAAACAGCAATGCTCTCGTGCAGCCCTGCTCTTGGCTCCTTGACAAACCCGCCGGCGTATTGCTCCATTCCCTTCCGCTCACCGATTTCGTCGTAAGACGGCTTGTTCGGGACAACGATATTCATCTGCGACGCTTTTTTCATTGCATAGCTTTCAACCAGCTGTCCGTAAGTCATCCGCGATGCATCCCCCGGCAACTGAGAAGTAAGCTTTGAGAGCGCAAAAATGTTCGGGGTTATCCGTTCTGCAAGCTTTAATGTCAACAAAGAATCCTGCATGCAGTAGCCTGCCAGTTCATACAGTTTTCTCTTATTTACCCATGCGTCTTTCATCTGGTCCCATGTGAATCCTTTCTTCCCTTCGCCAAGAATCTCCATTGCAACATTATCGAGAGTCAGGGTTTCAGAACTCATTGCCGGGGACATAACTCTTGCGACAAAGTTGAACAGGTCTATATGAGGCATGCCTTTTACCATTGCTGCTTTTATGCGCCCTTTTTTCTGGAACCTTAGAGGCTTTCCGTCACGGCCTGCAATCATTTTTTGTTTTAAGTCTTTTGAGCGCGCATCAAGCACTGCAAAATCAAAAGCATCGCCGTTGTATGTGATTATAAAATCAGGATCCTGTGCAACTATTTCTGAGGAAAGCGTTGCTATAAGCTCCTTTTCGGATTTGACAAAAATTTCTTTTTCAAATCCGTTCTTCTCATAGCTTATGACCTTTGCATAACCGCCTGTTGCAGCAATGCTTGCCATGATAATTTTTAGTTTCTTGTCCTCCTCTATTGTCTCAAGATCGAATGCAGCCATTTTATGGCCGTTGTACAAATCGCCCTTTTTTGAGGCAGCAACATTTTTTGAAACAATTAAAATATCCGAGGAATATCCGAACCTGTCCTCATTTTCTTTTTTTGAAATTTCAGTTCCCTCGGCAGAAACCCATGAAAGCGGCGAAAATCCCCTGTCAAAAAAATATCTCTTGTAAAACGGAATGTCGTATTCCCGCACGCCTGATATGTATTTTGCGGTTGCGGAAGAATCATGAACCGCGGATTTCAAATAAGGTATGTGCGCAGGAATATTTGCAGTGACTTTAAGAAGAGTTATTTTGTCCGCCCCGATTTTTTTCTCAATAAATTCAGCAGACTTTACTGTAATTTCATCATCGGCAAAAGAGTTTTCCTCCCCGCCGTTGCCTGTTTCATCAGACACTTTTTCCGGGCTTCCCAGCACCTTTATTTTCTCTATGTTTTTTTTCAGGGTGTTAAGCTCATCCTGCTTTATGCCTGGCTTTGGCACAACATAGAAATACGGAAAAAATGAGCCGTCAAGAATTATGGCTGACTTTCCCTCATGCGTTCTTCCATACAGCCTTACAAACGGCTTTCCTTCGCGCACAACATAGTCTGCATCGTTTATGAAAACATCAATATTCATAATACTATATTCAATTGCACATTATTTAATAGTTATGATATCGGCGATTGAATAAATCTTGGAAGTTCTTTACGAACTTCCAAGATTTCCAACCCGGAGCAGTTGGCGAATGGTTGGAAATTGCGAATTTAAGCACATATTAGATATTTATCAATTCTTAAATTCAGAGTATTTGCTTTTGAAGAAATAAATAAGGAGACAAATGCATAGAAAATTATTCGCGATGTATTGCTTTGGCAAATTCCTGTGTGCGCAGAAGTGGCTCGGCTGCATCCTCTATTTTTGTGCCGATATGAATGCAGTCTGCTCCGGCTTCAATTAAGGCGCGGGCCTGCTCCGGGGTTTTGACTCCCCCGGCGATTACTATAACCATATCCGTTGCCTTTCGTATTGCGCTGACAATCTCAAGCGGCACATGTACCGGGGCCCCGGAGCCGGATTCAAGAATTATAAACCTCATCCCGAGGCATTCTGCGGCCTGTGCATAAGCAACTGCGGCCTGGGGCTTGTCGCGCGGAATCAAGTTAGCCTCACTCACCCATCCTACGGTCTGCCCGGGCTCAAATATTAAGTATGCTGTCGGAATTGCTTCGATTTTATGCTTCTTGATAAACTCCGCACCCAAAGTCTGTGCCCCGGAAATCCAGTAGGCGTTCTCTGAATTCAGGACGCTCATAAAATAAATCGAATCCGCATATTTAGTGAGCGCGCTTGCATTTCCTGTAAAAAGATGCAACGGAACCGGGCATGTCTCTTTAATCGCTTTCCCGCAGATATTTATGAGCGCCTCTGTACCCATGGAGCCGCCAAGCATTATGATATCAGCGCCTCCTTTATGAAGCATCTGCGCCAGCTCAACTGTTTTCTCCGGCGCATATTTTCCCGGGTCAAGGAGCCCCATAAAGACGCCTTTACCCTGCGCCCTGATATCGCGGATATATTTCTCGACATTGCCTTTGAAACTATTGTTCATAAAATCTTTGTTGGTGAAGAAGGTTTAAAAAAGAGCATTTACAATAAATTATATGCGAATTCTCATCACTGGCGGCACAGGTTTTCTGGGGAAGCGGCTCGCAAAAGAAGCACAAAGAAGAGGCGCACAGGTCGCTGTTTTATCACATAATGTTGATGATGAGGAGCGAAAGCGCGGCAATTTAGGCGCGCGATTGAGTGACGATGAGTTCAGGCAGCTTGGCATAAAGGTTATTGAAGGAGATATTCTTAACCGCGAGCAATTGAAAAATGCGTTTGCAGGTTATGATGTCGTTTATCATCTTGCTGCAGAGCTTGACGAGTCCTCCCCGGACTTATGGCAGGTAAATGTGGAAGGCACACGCAATGTTGTCAACGCATGCAAGGCCTCAGGTGTAAAGCGGCTGATATTTGCATCCGCTATCGGTGTCCTTGGGGAATCAGGCACACCTCTTGACGAAAATGCGCCATACGCACCCGAAACAAAATATGAGAAAAGCAAGGCAGCTGCAGAAAAGCTTGTTGTTTCATCAGACGTTTCGTACACCATCGCGCGCATGCCACCGATTCTTGGACCGAACAAAATATGGCGCCAGATATTCCGCGCGGCGCAGAAGAATTACCCGATAATAGGCTCCGGGAACAACCACTGGCCGCTTGTTTACGTGGGTGATGTAATCTAGGCGCTCCTTAAAATGCTCCGCCCTGCCGCAAAAGACCAGATATATAACATTGCAGACGAGGACAATCGCACATATTTAGAAGTTTACCAAACCATTGCAAAAGTCATCGGAGTACCAACCCCTAAAAAGCATGTCCCTGTATGGCTTGCAAACTTTGCCGCGCTTCTCTACGAAACAAAATGCAGGATTTTTAACGAAAAGCCGAATGTGACAAAGATGCGGACAAGCATTGCGCGTCTTACAAGAAACCGCCCGGTAAATATCGAAAAGGCAAAAAAGGAATTAGGGTACGCTCCGAAATACAATCTTGAAGAAGGGCTGAAAAAGACATGGGAAGATATGAATGCCTCTACCAGGCAATAGACGAACTTTTCTGCTAATAAACATCCACACCCAATAATATTTTTATGAAAACCGCGCAAACCGACAAAGGCATAAAAGCGCTGGCAATGGTGCTTTTGATAATCCTGCTTTACTTTGTATTTTTGTATGCCGGAAAAACTATTCTTGTACCGGGAGGAACACTTGGCAATCACATGATGAATTTCAGCACTCCGGAAACAGGCATATTGAATGCATATGCAATCGCGCTTGCTATTGCTGCAGGTGCGGTTGTTTTTCTTATCCTGCGCGAAGAGGAGACAAAAGAGAAAATAAAGGTGCAGGACACGGATATTGAAGTGATAAAAAAAGCCATGGCAGAAATAGCAAAAGGAACGCCCTCAAAAGACAAGGAACTGGGAGTTATAAAAAAGGCGCTTGCAGAGCTGCTTAAAGAAAAATTTGAGCGCCAAATCCCGCCGGAGCAGGAACTCAAGATTATAAAAAAGGCATTGACTGAAGAAGAGAAAAAAGCAATTGCCGAGATAGAAAAGGCAGGAGAAATAACCCAGGACTCTTTACGCTTTAGGCTCGGATGGAGCAAGGCAAAGGCATCGGCAATTATTTCCAATCTGGACAGGATGGGGATTGTGCAGCGCGAGAGGCAGGGGAAGACGTATAAGGTTTTTTTGCAAAAAAGCGCAAAAGGTTAGTTTGGGTTCAGAACCGTTCTGGCAACAACCCATTTATAGAACATTAACCAATTATTGGAGTGATTGAAATGAACAAAAAATTTATCATAATGCTGGGTATCGCAGCAATCGCTCTGGTGGGCGGGTTATTCGCTTCCCAGGTATCTGCATATTCGGGCTTCGAAAATATGATGAGCGGAGTGACCGGCGGTATGATGGGTGGAAGCTTTAATGCCGGCTCGATGCACAATATGATGAACAGTGCTTTCGGCGGAATGATGTATAACATGGCCGGGTTTAGTGGCATGATGAACGGGTTAATGCATGGAAATAGTTCTGATATCGACATGAATCAAATGCACCGCGCTATGCACGGGGAGAATTCTAGAGTGGATATGAACGGCATGCATGCAAGAATGCTTGCAGGAAACCTAACGCAGGAGGATTACAACGAAATGAAAGGACACTGCCCGATGATGGGTTAATGGGGGCTGGTGCCCTGGTGATATAAACATTCCTGAATAGGCTAAGTTCTTAATTCACGATATTTAGTGGCACCTACCTATTTCTGTTTTTAGATTAGGGGATTGAATGACAAATAACTTACTGGAAGGTATGAAAATAGGATACCGTCTGATTGAAATGCCGACAGGTACAAGCCCAAATTATGGGCTGGAAATTAATGTAGAGATACTTGATAGCAAAGCACCATCCAAATCAGAAGACCTACTTTTAGGTATGATGGATGGAGCCAAAATGCTGGATGAAAAAGCAAATCAAGTAGCCATTGGTTACAGTATCATAAGAGCTATGCAGCAGCAATTACCCGATGCAGGTGATGGGTATTTCAAGGAACATCCAGGTAATAAAGGCTCGAAACATATCGTAGCGCAGTTTTATTTCCCGGTTCCTGAGAAGCCTATTTCAGAGGTGTTTGAAACGCTACAGAGAATTATAGACAAACACAAATACAACCTGAATTTTGAGTAAATATCAACAGGACTTGGGGAGGTTTATAGTCAACCGCACATATTTTAATAACGTCATTATAACGCGGTTGGGTATTTAGTGAACTTGAGCATTCGTAAAAGACGTTATCAAAGGTTCTTAAGTTCACTAAATCTTGCCTTTTTCCGCTTAACCTGCAACCTCCTTACTTGTTCCATATGCAGTATTCTTTTGTTGATGAGGCGTTTAGTTCCAATATCATGCCGCGCGTAAATGTCGTCGGAATTCTCGCTTGATATGCCTGAAAGCCCTTCCTCTGCGATTTCTTCGGCTTCTTCTATGGTGTTGGCAATGCCCACAACTGCGATTGCTCTTGAACCCGTTGTATACAATTCGCCGCCTTCTTCATAGACTCCTGCATAATTAATATGCGCTCGCCCTGTATTTCCCACCATGATAGGTATTCCTTCTCTGCCATTTTCCGGGTATCCGCCAGGAACAACGTACTTGCAAACTGTGGCTTTTTTGGCAAATTTGATATTCTCAGAATTAAGTGTGCCTTTGGCAATGTTCATGCATACATCAAGGAAATCATTCTCAAGAAGCGGAAGAATATTCATGGCTTCCGGGTCTCCGAAACGCGCATTAAATTCAATAACCGAGATACCATTATCGGTTGCCATAAACTGCCCGTAAAGTATGCCTTGATAGGGTGCGCCGGTTTCTTTCTTTATTGCATTTACCACGTCAGTCATTATCTTTTTTGATCACCGTAATCAGATTGTTTCATGAACGGCAAGATATCTTTCGAATCATTGTAAGAGCCCATTCCTCCTGTATTCGGACCTTTGTCGCCTTTTTTCAGCCGCTTGTGGTCCTGGACAGCCGGCGCAAACGCAAGCGATGTGCCGTCAACAAATGCCTGGACAGTGAATTCCTCGCCGATTAATTTTTCTTCGATAACTAAATCGTCATTCTTTAAGATTTCCATTGCGTAAGTCTTTGCCCCGTCAAAATCAAAATGCTCTCCTGTTAATCTTACTCCCTTTCCTCCTGTAAGCCCTGCAGGTTTTATAACTGCGTCTTTACCAGAATCGTTTAGCTCATCGAGATACTTGCCAACATCATATAAGTTGTCCTCACCCTGCCTGAAAATGCGATAGTCGGGACAGCCGGCGATCCCGTACTTTTTCATAAAATTGCGTGTCCACGCTTTATCGAATTCGATTTGCGCCGCAAGCTTTCTTGGGCCCACTACAGGGATACCTAAATTCCACAGAATGTCTGAAAGACCGTCAGCAAGCGGTGCTTCAGGCCCTATAATTGCAAGCTCGATTTTGTTTCTGGCGGCAAAATCGAGGACATCCGAATAATCCTCCTTGAAATTTTCCCCGACATAACATTCCTTGCATAGCTTCGCAATCCCGGGATTCCCATGATTCATCGCGGCATAAAGCTCGGGATTTTTCGCGCTCCTAGAAATAGCCTCGGCAATCGCATGTTCACGTCCTCCGCTCCCAACTAGAAGGACGTTCATTCATTCTCCTCCGATTACCATCTTTCCTACAAAAAAATACACGCAACAAAGTTTAAATAGGAACAGATGATTGCTGTGCATTCCAGCTTATCCTTACCTCCTTTATAGCCGGCTTTCTGTGAATTACCCTGACAAGCATCTTGTCAAAGAAGTCCTTCATCATCACGGGCCTGGGATGCCTTACCAGGTATTCCCTCGGCACCCCTATAATCTCCGGCGCAATCTCAAGTTCCGGGTGGGCAATTTTCTGGATAACTAGCGGCGCATATTTTATGCCCATGTCAAGCAATGCATACATCCTATGGAATCCGTTGTTCAGTATCATCCTTTTTCCTATCGAAAGCGCATTGCATCTGGGAGTGCCATAGCCTACAAGCAGCACTATCGCAGCAGCCGGCATCCCGCCCATTGACGCCTTGACATCGTCTTCTGTCAAAGGCTTGGAATAGCCGCCAAGAAACCGGAAATCAGGATTCGAGCTGCTGTATACAAACGAGTTTGGCGCGACCGATAATTTTTTAGGCGGGGTGTTTTGTCTCAACTCAAGGCAAAAGTTAATCAGATCATCCATCTTTGGCTCTCTAGGCAATGTTTCTTTTAATTGCTGCACGTAATCCAGGTCCACAAATTTCTGAGGCGCGACCAGCTTTTCAATTTCAACGAGCTTGAATTCTGTCGGAACCGTGAAGAACGTCCGTTTGAAGAAAGCGTTCGAAGCTATTTTTTCCAGCCGGGGTTTATATGCGGCGTCGATCTCCATTCCATCTATGCTCTCGGGAGCTCCGCGCTCTGCACTTACAAGTTCCATGAAATATTTTGATGCGCCCCTCCACTCAGCAATTATAGATTCAAGGCTTTGAATGTCCTCTTCAGTACACATCGATTTAATCGTGCTGACTACTTCTGCCTGCGTAGTTGTTCCATATGGAAACAGGCTAATTATGCTTGCAGAGTTCATAGTATCGACAACACATCATATATATGAAACAATATTAAGTTTTACGAACCATACGTCTTGGAGCATCATCTACTTCATTTTCCCGACAAAAAACGCATGGTCTTTTTCAAGCGGCTGCAAATCAATCTGCTCCAGGATGTTAAACATCTTTGAAAGCTTCTGGCGCTCCTCCGAGTAAATCTGCTTCGGGTTCTTGGCAACATTGATGCTTCGCGCCTTTATTGCGATCATCATCCACCCTTGAGGCTTCAGAAAGACTTTTGCATTGCGCATGATAATTTCCGACTGGTCCGGCTGGGCAACATCGCAGTAAACCAGATCTGCTTTCTCTATAAGTGCCGCATAATTTTCAGGCAGGCGCGCATCATCCAGAATAGGCGCGATATTTTTTCTCTGTTTTGCCAACGGAATCAAATCCCGCATCGAGCGCGAGGAGAATTCGACAGCATAAATAATGCCGTCATGCTCCACAATATCGGAAATATGGCTGACTGTTGTCCCTGTGCTTGCGCCAAGATAAAGTATTTTCATGCCTTTTTTTATCGGAAAGTTTTTCAGGCCCTTGACAAGCGCTGCTCCCAGTTTTGAGCTTGTCGGGTCCCAGACTCGCCACTCTTCTTTTCCTTTCCTGATAATGCGCTCTCCGTATACCCTTTTGCCAGGCACCAAGCTTTTTGTCGCATAGTCGCGACCGAATTTTTGAAGCATTCAAAATCACCATCATAGTAAACAGTAAATAATATGCTATCTTCCCTTCTTCATCTTCGCAAGTTCCGCGTCAAGCGCTTTCTTGTATTCTGCGCCAACAGGATTGCCCTTGTAAAAATCAATCTTTATTGCCATTGATAGTTTGGATGCCAGAAGCCGCGCCATTTTCCCCTTTCTCTCGAATGGCGCCTGCTGCACATAATTTGTCTGGAAAAGTATGCCGTATTTGGGCGAGCGGCCTCCTGAAACAAGATGCCTGAAAAGCGCTGTCTCTGCGCCAAGAATCTGTATAGTTGACGACGGGAATTTTGCAAGCTTTTCAAGCGAGCCTGCAATTGAAAGAAGCCTTGCCGCGATAACGCTTCCGATGATTGCGGTTGTATTCGGCATTATCTCTTTCATCCTGGCGTCTATGTAGCCTTCGATTGATTTTCTTTCCGAATACATTGCCTGCAATGACTTTGCAAGCCTCTGCATTTCCTCAAGGTCTTTTTTGTCAACGTCAGAGCCTATGGATTCGCAAACTTGGATTCCCTTGGCATCTTTCCTGTAAAGCTCCTCGGCCACATAATTGACAAACTGCTCGTTATCCTGAATTTTCTGCCCCAGCTCCGGGAAGTAAAACCCATACCATTCGCGAAGCCGTATTGAAAGCGTATTAAGAACTTTATCAAGCTCATCAACAGCATTCACGGCCTGTATGACAAGCTTGTCTGAAGAAAAAGACTCAATCATCTTTTCGGATGACCGCTGGAGCGCGATAGAGGAAACAAACTCAAGGAACTTCTCCTTTGAAGCAAACCCGGTTTTTGCGGCAATGGATTCCGTGTTGCGGCGAAGATATTCTCCGGCAGGGTTCGGGAATTCGTGCTCATAGCCTTCCTTTTTCTGCTCAAAAACAATCTTATCAGACTTAATCTGGGAAATAAGCTTTTTTTCGGAATCAGAAACTGCGATGCTCATGCAGGAACGCAAATTCTTTGCTGCATTCCCGTGCTCAAAAAGAACGCGCGCAACCTCTTTTCCAGAAGCGTCTGCTGCAAAAACCCCGAGCGGGCAGAAAGAAACGTAAATCATGAAAATCACTGCAGTACCCCATTTTCAAGCTTTTTATTGCATAATACGCTATGCAATAAAAACAACCATGATATACATGCTTTTGATAGTTTTAAAAAGGTATTCTGCCAATATAAACAACGAGAGATTATGGGAAGAATCAAGCAAAAATTCATAAAAAACAGGGCATTTGAGCTTGTTGAAAGCCACAGCGAATTCACGAACGATTTCAAAAAGAACAAGGAAGTTCTTGCGGAATTTGCAGACGTTCACAGCAAGAAAATCAAGAACAAGGTCGCAGGGTACATAACAAGGCTCAAAAAGCAGAAGAAGATGTACTGATTGTGTATTCAACTACTTTTTGAGTGGGTAGAATAAGTTTAGTTGAGCAATGCCGTATAAACACGATTTCTTGGCAATTATGGGTAATCAGGCACTATCGGCTCAGGATTCTTTGGAAGAGTTGCGCCTGCCTGCAGGGTATCGCAATAATACCCCCTGCAATAATTGTCGTCCACTTTATCAAGCTCTATATAGAATTTAAACTTCGGCTTCTCCCATGAATTTGTGGTGCTGTCAAAGTATTTGTATTTCTCGTCCGTGATTTCAACAAGTATTTTGACGTTTTTCGTGAAGTACTCGCGAGTATGAATTTCGCTGCAAGTATAGTATGTATCGGTACAATAAACCGTAGTGCATGATTCTCCGCCGTCCTTGTCTGTACTGCACGACTCTCCGCATGCATAAGAGCATGTGCCTGTCGAGCGGTCTATTTTCGAATGAGGAATATTCTGGAAGTTATTATCTGTAAATAACCCGCCCGAAATGCTGAATTTCCATGTAAAGCCTTCATCCTTATATGCAGCGTTCAACTCAGAAGTAAGATCTGTCAAGCCTCCGCTCAAGGCATCCAAGAAAGTCTGTCTTGGATAATCCGTTGTGCCGTCCGTACATTTAAATCCCCCACCACAATTACTGGCGGAACTGGTTGAATAATCATTAGGCATGCGCTCGTTCATTTTTTCCAGCAATCGCGATTTTACAACACTTTCAAGGGTAGCTGTATCTGTAAAGTAATCTGCAAACCCGTACATTCTCCAGTACCTGATTTCGGCATCCTCTTCCGCAATCCCCGAGCTTGAAACAAACACATCAGGCGATATCGCGGTTATCTTATCCGGAGCCCACGCAATGCCTCTTATGAACCCCTGCTTTTGGTCAAGCGCTCCGTACAGCCCGCCTCCTGAAGGAATAAACGCTGTGCTAAATTTGCCGACATTGAAATTCAAGCCATCGTGCGTAAAAGACGCAACGGATTTCTGGTAATTATTTGCGTTAGACTCAAGCAACTTATTAGCTGATTCAACAACGTCTTTGTCGTATATAGAAACCGCAATCTCGCGCAAAACCGCTACATCCTCCGAGCTTCCTGACACCGTAAGATTGACATCTGCGCCTGAACTGCCGAGCGCGTTGCCGCCTATAATTATTTGTTTTGTGCCTGTTGCGCTCATTGTTTCGGTAACAGAACAGCTCGCTCCGCGGCACACTTTAAAAGTCACTGTCCCTTCTTTTAGCATAAACACCTGCACAAGAGCATAGAACTTATACTTGCCGCTTTTTACTTCATCGATATTCTGCGCATATTTTTTAGAATCTATCAAGAGATATTTTGTTGTTGCAGTGCCGACTTTTTCATTATAGCCGCCGTATGACACAAAAGGCATTCTTTTCTTTGTTTGGCTCGTATCACATCCGCGGCTTCCGTCGGCGCAGAGCGCAACTGCAATATACGGAATATCCTGCTCTAAGTACATTTTCGGCGTCAGGGAGTCTGCCTTCAATACCGCTTCCGAACTTATTCCGCCATGTTCTCCCAGCTCTTTTGAAGTATTCATAAGGCCGAAAAAGAGGGCTGTTTTCTCAAAAGATTGCTCGATGCTTTGTGTTCCTGAGTTGGCTGACGAGATCAAATACTCATTGCTAATCTGCGCTTTATTTGCGACATCAAAAGTTGTGGCGCTGGATATTATTGCCAGCCCTGTAAGAATTATGCCGACAAACGCAAAAAGCGCTGCAAGGTCCGCGGAAGATTTTCTTTTCCTGAACATAATATTACCTCTCCAAAAAAACCGTTGCCAATCCGCCATCCGGAAGAGCAATGTTTGCGGTTTCAATTATATTTCCTGATTGCGGTATGTTTACCCGCGTGTATGCTGTTTTTACAGTGCACTTGCCAGACGGGCAGTCAAAGTACTTTACATAAAAGTTGTATTTAAAACGCCGGTACTCTTCACCGCAATCAAAGCCTGTTTCTGCTTCGCAGGCAAACGGCAGATTTAATGAATTTGATATTCTCTTCAAACAGGTTCCTACATTAAGCCCGGAGCCTGCTGCCGAATCTTCTGATGCCCCGCCATAATCAACAGCAATAGTATCTGACAGCCCGGTTTTTCCTGTTGCAATCCCTATTGCAAGAACATCCTTGAACGGAACCTGTGTATTCGGCGTGCATGCCCCGCTATCCAGAATTGCAGGAAGCAATGTTGCAACATTTGCCTGGTTGTCATTATAGACGATTGAAAAGGAAACAATCATAATTGTCAAAAACCCGAGTATCAGCACTGCAAATGCCGCAATCACAATATACGGCATAAGGAATGCCGCAACTGCTCCTCCTTTTGACTTTTTTAAAAACATATGTATCTTCCCCGCTACGCCACCGAATCGCAGGCCTCGCCGTATTTAACAGTTGCCCGGTTACATCTTTTCACGCATGCGCATTTTTCATAAGGGCATGGAATATCACAGATGCATAACGGATATCCTTCGGGGTATATTGTGTTTACTGTCCCTGAATCCGCGTCGATAACAACCAATATTCTGGCAGGATATTCCTTTCCGCTGTCAAGGATTGTGCCGTATCTCTCTATAATGTTCCGCCCCAGGGCATAATCGAATCCGTCCGGATCCTGCGCTAAAAGAGGAGCTACTAAATCCTTGCCGGAGCTATCAGTACATTCGCGCGTCACCCAGCGAATGTATTCATTATAGCTATATAGCTCTCTCTTGTTATTGTTGAAGTACCACATAAGCCCGCCTTCGGCTTGGATTTTTACAAAATAAAAGCTGCCCGGAAGCTCCAGGCACGGGATTTTGCTATTATTGTTTTTGTCAAGAACATCCCGTTTAAAAAGAAATATTTGCGGCTTGCCGGCTGTATCTTTTTCATAAAGGCATTCCGAGCCAAGCACACGTTCTGAAAGTGCCATCTGCGCGCCTTTCATTTCCACA
>CABMCT010000012.1 GCA_902384675.1 uncultured archaeon
ACTGGCAGAATTCGCGCGCAAAAATCTTGCCAAATCCCGGATAAAAAACGTCCAAGTCATTGTTGGAAACGGGAATTTAGGATTGGTGGAGGAAGCGCCGTTTGACAAAATTATCGTGACCGCAGCCGCGCCCGAAGTCCCGAAAGCGCTGGTTGAACAACTAAAGGAAGGCGGCAAAATCATAATCCCTGTTGACAAAGACGGCTTTCAGGAACTGATTGTAGGCGTGAAGAAAAACTACAAAATGCAATACACGAGCTGGGGAGAGGTCGTGTTTGTGCCGCTGGTGAAGAAGAAAGGTTTATAAATCTATAATTACTATGTAGTACTGATATTTGGTGATTTGAGGCCTTATTCACAAATATTAAAAAATTTTGATTACAGAAAAGAAACCCGACTGCCGCAGGAATTGTTTGAGGCGCTTGAAACAGGTGGCCAAGTAGTATATACATCAAGCGATGAACAATTAGTACTTTCAAAGACACAACTGCGCTGCGCGCATTCGAGCATAGTGAAGACGCTACTATAGACCGGCAAATACACCATTGATACTATGATTCCTGTACTGAATACTTCAGGTTTTACATCCGGACAGCTTTTCTATGACCCTATTACCGGAGAGCGAGCAGGGGACAAAGAAGGAGCAAATAAGTGGCTCTTGGGTTAGAAAGAATATATTTAAACAGTTCTGAACATAGTTCATATATGGTTAGTAAAGCAGCAAAAGAAATATTGCAATTCCCCGTATTAATAGAAAAAGGCGAAGATGGCTTTTTTGTCGCTGAGTGTCCTGTTCTTCAGGGTTGCCTTACCCAGGGAAAAACCATTAACGAAACATTGAAAAACATCCGGGAAGCTATAGAGCTATGTATCGAAGACAACAAAGATGAAATCCGGTCTCAAATGAAGATGTCCAAGGGTTTCGGCTTTTATATGGTGGATGTTAAGGTGTAAGATGGGTTCTATCGTTCATCAATCATTTTTTGTTTCTTAGCCAAATGGAGGTAATTCTCTTTTGATACCACTGACTTTCCTATCTTCTTCTCAAGTTCGCGCCGCGTGTTTCCCGCGATAGTTCCGCCCTCTATCGATGCTGTGAGGCATTTTCCGAATCCTTTTGAATTACGGACTTTTGTGATATCTGTTGTTGCTTTCTCACCGACCATTGTCAGGATAAGTTCCCAGTCGGTCATGTGATCGCGCAGATTTTGATTCTCGAATTTTGGGTCCAAGCCTTTTATCGCTTTGTGTTCTTTTACAGATTTCCCGAAAGTTGCCTTTGCGATTTCGTCAGTTAGAATCGCGAAATTCTTTTCGCCTTGAACGCCGCGATTCTTCCACTCGTCTGTGAGGTCTTGTCGTATCGCGATCCCACGAATTCTCTTTTCAATCCAATCTTTCGGATAGCCCTTGAGTTCGTAATAATTCTTTGCGCGCTCCTGCGCCAACTCCGGATTTTCTATTTCCTGGACTCGCTCATAGCCGACTTTTGCGAGCCATTGTTTGAAAGGCTCCGCCTTTTTTGACGGAATTGACTGGATTATCCTGAACATATGCTCGGTATTTGCGCAGTCGGTCTCATAGAATTTGCCGTCTGAGGATTGTAGTTTCAGTTGTCGACATTTTGTCGATAACTCAATTCCGCTTGACTCGGTTTCACGCTTCTTTAGTCTATACCAGTAATCTTTCGCATCTGCACTCTCGGTTAATACCTCAACTATATCAATCACAGAGAAGAACCATTTTCCATCGTGCCATATTCTCCTGATTTTCTTTCCTTCGAATACAACTAAAGCGTTTTTCTGTTCCATAAAATGGTAATGATGATTGCCATTTATATAAGTAAGCATTATGCGTTGCCGATACGCGCACGGGCTTCGGATAAAATAGTGAAACAAGTCGATATTTCTGTTGAGGCTTTTGAAGGACTCGTTTGAAAATGCAGGAAGCGCGCACTTAAAAATGCATATCCCTATATATCTTTGAATGACTTCAATAATTCCTGATTATATGCCGTATGGTGTCGAAATTACAGAGACAGCAAAAAAGGAGTTGAAGCGGTTTAATTCGGAAATATTGCAGCATTTTTCAAAGAAGGTAGAAAAAATACGTTCCAATCCAAAGGTTTTCGGTAAGCCTTTGCGAAGCGAATATTTCGGCATATGGGAATATTATTTTGAGAAGCGCTTTCGGATTTTATTTAAAATCGATGAGAGCAGAAACATAATAGTTATTGTAGGCATTAAGCATAAAGACTGGTTTTAAACTCCAAGTTCTTTTTTCACATCGTCCCATTTCTGAACTCTTCCAGCAGCTATATCTTCTTCAGAGGCCTTTAAGGTATTTTTTAAATCCAGCGTCTCAAGCTTCTTTAATTCATCTTCGGATATCAGAATCAGTTTATTAGGGTCCACGCCTGTTGCAGACTTAATTTTAAGATAATCCGTGCGGCATAAATCCATTTTAAATGGCGCCTGTTTCTTCGCTGATATGATTCTCATACCTATCTCTTATTTATCTAAGTATTTAAGCCTTTATCCGTCGATTGTTTAGCTTTGTCAATCAACGGGCGGGCGCGGAGTTCGGCGCGGTTGAGGTGGAAGCTAGAAAAGATGGTGAATGAAATGATGATCTTTGTAGGATTAATAAGCCTTTGAATTAAGAATTACTTTAGAGGTTATGTAAATGACCGAAGAAACCGATTCATTTTTTCAAAAAATTACAAGATTTTTAAATAAGTCTAAACAGAGTTGGAAAGAGATAATTATCTCAACAATCGTCTTAACTTTAATCTTAACAATTTTTTGGGAATATTTTCTACACCCCCAGTTAGATAATTTAATCTACTCCATCTCTGAAAAACCAGAAATTATTGTCTCTGTAAATAGAGTTGTTTTAACGAGACCTGATGAACCGCTTTATCTATCGAATGTTTCTAACCTAACTGAAAATATGCAGATTTACTTCTTAAGCTGTTGTAATACTAGAGAAATGGAAACTTCGGTTAAGGTTTTTAATTCTAATCCAAACAGTGAGAAGATACCTAGATCATTTACCAATGAAAAGTGTAGATTTGATGATGGCGAAGATTGCTATTTTTATACGATAAATATTGCTAATGTAGGGAAAGCTAAAGCAAAATCGATAATAGTGGATGGTTCAATACTTTCGGACAGAGTAGAATTCTCGCAACATTCTCCAAAAATCAAATTAGAAACAGGAACGGGTTTCTTCGGTACTGGAGGATTCTATTTTGAGATAAACGATCTAGATATAAATGAAGAGTTAGGATTGTTAATCAAAGCTAGGTCTCTTTCTGATGTAAAACTAACTTGTGAAGCAAATGGGAAAAAAGATCTTTGTTTTTATAAAGTGTATAATATGTACTTAACAGATATAGTAAAACCAACAGGCATGATTATTAACGAGAAAAAAGTATACTTTCCTACGATAAGTTGGGAACCTAAGTTCTATCAATTTGTACCAAGTGGACAAAGTTACGTCTGGCAAGAAAAGACTTCGGACGCTTACAACGATCTGAAACTCAAGTGTAATTGTAAATACTGAGTAATATGCTTATTTGCTTTCAAAAATTATTCGTTTTATGTTAACTACACCTGCCGTGAGAAATATGTCGTTTTAATTTGTCCAAATATAAGTTCAGAAAAATATGACATATGCTAACGAAAACGTATGTTGGTAGTTAGAACTTATAGTGCCTAATTGTTCCGCTTCAAATATACTAAAATTCATTGGAAGGTGTAGTTAACCTATCTAAAGCGTTACGAACTACTCGCCCTCAAAAATTCAAGGAAAAGCGGCGCCGGCTTCTCCAGTCTCGACTTGAATTCAGGATGCGCTTGTGTCGCAACAAAGAATTTGTGCTTTGGCAGTTCGATAAACTCGACTAGTCTGCCGTTCTCGGAAGTCCCTGAAAATACAAGCCCGTTTTTCTTCAGGCAATCGTGATAATCAGGATTTACTTCATAGCGATGCCTGTGTCTTTCAGAAACTTTTGATTCGCCGTAAATCTTTTCTATGCGCGACCCTTTCAAAATATCCGCTGCGAACGCCCCCAAACGTGGTGTTCCTCCCATGTCAGTGATATTCGCAAGGCTTGGCAAAATCTTAATCACCGGCTCTTTTGCCTTTGAATCAATCTCTGTCGAATTCGCGCCATTTAGTCCGCATACATTTCTTGCAAACTCTATGACTGCCAGTTGCAAACCATAACATAATCCAAGAAACGGAATATTATTCTCCCGCGCGTATCTTATCACTTCCATCTTCCCTTCTGTTCCGCGAGCGCCCCAGCCTCCGGGCACAAGGATACCATTAACATCCTTCAATACATCGGATACGCTTTTCTTTCCCGCTTCAATTTCAGTGGTTTCAATCCATGACAATTTCACAGAAATGCCCAGATTGGCCCCTGCATGCTTTAGCGCATCGATAATGATTGCATAGGCATCATGCAGTTCTGTGTATTTCCCGCAGATTGCGATCTTGACTTCTTTTTTCGGGGACTTTATTTTGTCCACAAGCCCCCGCCAGTTTTTCATATCCTGCTTAGCTTTTGTCGAAAGCCTCTCATTTATCAGGCTGAGCAGGCCCTCTTCCTCAAAAATTATAGGCACTTCGTAAATCGTTGCAGTGTCCGGGTCGCTTATGACTTCTTTTTTCTCGACATTGCAGAAAAGCGCAATCCTCTCCTTTGATTTCTCGCTGAGCTTTTGGGCAGACCTGCCGATAATCACATCAGGCTGTATTCCTATTCCCTGCAGAATCTTGACGCTCTGTTGCGTTGGCTTTGTTTTCTGCTCCCCTCCGTTTACTTCGGGAATTAAAGAAAGATGGATATAGAGGATGTTGTCGCGCCCTACATCGACTCTCAATTGCCTTGCAGCCTCAAGGAAAAGCATGTTTTCGATGTCCCCTACAGTCCCGCCGATTTCAATAAGAACGACATCTGCCTTTTCCTCTTCGGCAATTTTTTTGAATCTCTTCTTTATCTCATCAGTAACATGAGGAATCATCTGTACTGTTTTTCCCAAAAAGTCTCCCTTGCGCTCCCTGTCGATAACCGATTTGAATATCTTGCCTGAAGTGAGATTCCATGCGAACTTGGTATTTATGTTCATAAAGCGCTCGTAGTGGCCGAAATCCATGTCGACTTCCCCGCCGTCCTCAAGAACAAATACTTCGCCGTGCTCGTACGGGTTGATTGTGCCGGGGTCGACATTCAGATACCCGTCGCATTTTACAGGCACGACCTTCAAATTAGTGCTAAGAAGCCTTCCGATGCTTGCAGAAACAATACCCTTACCGAGACCCGATAGAACACCGCCGGTGATGACAATCCACTTGGTGGTCGTGTGCATAAGAAAATCATCTCGTTTCGCTTCGCTCATTTTGAGCCATTGAACATTTCTTTGGGCTCGAAAGCTTGAAAAGCCTCTGCTTTTCATGACTCGAAGCTTTTTTATTGCATTGCATACTATATCGCAATAAAAAATATGTGATGAAAGATTAATATATCTATGTTGAGCCGATAACCCGTTGCAAGAAAGCATATATGCTTTTGCGGATAATGATTATCGGGAATGATTATGCAGGCCATTTTTTTGTCTTTTCTGTCAGGCTCCACAGATTCCCTGTCATTTACCAATATGGCTATATTTTTCTTATTCGCGCTTGTGCTTATCGCAACCCTGTCTGCAAACAGGGGCTGATTTTTTAGTTTCTGATACTGCGCCCGACCAGAAAGCTATGCCTTGGGAAAATATCCGCGAATTCTGTATTGTTCAACTCGTACTGGCTCAATACTTTTTTATTCGATGAATCAAAGGTAAAAACAGTAACTTCTGTTCCGTTCGGGGCCTGCTCTACGACATACCAGACATATGGATTGAACGACGGATACACCGAATCTATGCCTGTGCCAAAATTCTCTGCGGATGCCGTTTTCTCCGCGTATCTTAAGCCGCCGAACAGCAAAAGCACCCCGATGAAGGCGACAAAGATTTTATTATACGGAACCTCAATTTTGCCGGTACTTGCGCCAAACGGCGTCCTTAGCCAGCCTCTCTTGTAAAACATATATGCTGTGAGCGCAAGGCTCGCTGCAGTAAGATAGATATCTATGTAGAAAAACAGCTCCATAGAATAGCGCTGCAGGCTAAAAGGATAGAACAGCGGTATTCCGTAAGTTGTTGTGAAATCTAGGAAAAGGTGCGAAAGCGTGCCTATTGCAGTGAAAAACAGGAGCTTTGGCGTAATTGCAAGCGAAATTTTTGACTTGAAAAAATAGTTAAGTACCGACAGGACCGGCTTTCTTGATGCGACATACAAGGCAAGCCATGAGAACAGGATGCCAAAAATTATCGAATGGGTTATCCCGCGATGATAAAGGAGAAGCGTTGAAGGAATGGAGCCAAGAGCCGAGCCAAAGAAGGCATTAATAAAGAGAAATATCAGGTCAAAATCCGGCGCAAGCCCGCCGATAAGCAATGCCATGCAAGTTTCTGCATCCTTTTTTGCAACCTTTCCTGAAAGAAAAGGGAAAAGCGCATGAGTAAAAGTGTCCATGATTATATCGGATAAAACAAGAATAAATCCTTGATATGGCGTTGCCTGGCAATACGATGATTAGCGATTTTCCAGCATTTCAAGTGCTTTGGGAAGTTCATTCAAATTAATTATCTCCTTTACTGATTTCGGGTCATCTTGGCTGCGCTTCACATATACCTTTTTTACAGCTTCTGAAGGAATGTGCTCAGCAGTGATTATAAGTACAATTCTATATGCTTCGTTAACAATACCTACATCCCAATCGCCGTAGCCCGCTGCTATTACATCGCTACCTACCTTTATTTTCGAATGTGTTTTCTCGAACGCCTCTATTTTTCTATCGGGTGTATCGACCTCTTTTATCAGCCCCTGAATGATTCCGTCATCGACATCCAGATAGTTGGAAGTTATGCTCTTGATTAGATTTTCTCCCGGTCTATCTTTGCTAATAATTCCTTTTTCCTCCAGGACAATCTCAATTATCTCTTTTATCCCGGCGCTTACGATATGGACATCGTGTCCCTGTGCCTTAATTTCTTTTAATACCTCCTTTGCCTCTTTCTTGAAGTCTTGAGCATATTCTCTTGAAAACGCTTCTAATTCAGATACCGGAACACCCCTTAGAATACCATCATACCATTTAAAGGCTTCTTCGGCTGATTTATAAGCTTCTGATATATTCCCTTCATTAAGATGTTCTTCGAATTTATGCAGGTGATGATATGTGCCTATACCTGAATAATATAGTTTGCCTTTCCCTATTATGTTATACCACTTTGTTCTATCAAGTAGGTATTTCGCAAACTCTTCTTTCATTTCACGCGGCAGGAATAGCCCGCTATTTATGATAACATCCTTCATAATAATCAACAATATAGCTGAAAATATTTAAAAATCATTAAATTACGGAAATTTCTCATTACTCATACCTCAGCGCCTCGACAGGCTGAAGGCTTGCCGCATGTCTTGCCGGCATCAGTCCTGAAAGCGCGCCGATGACAAAGGCAAAAAGAAGCGCCCCGCCAATAACCACAGGGTCAAGAATTATCAAAAGCAATCCAAATCCTGATGCCTTTGCAACTGCGCCCACAAGCTCTGCCACGCCGGAGCCGATAATAACGCCTATGGTCCCTCCGATAAGCCCCAGCACTCCTGATTCTGTAAGGAATATGAATCCGATGTCGTAATTTGTCGCGCCTATGGCTTTCATAATCCCGATTTCCTTTGTGCGCTCAAGAACAGATGTGTACATTGTGTTCATTATCCCTATTGCCCCGACAAGAAGCGAAATTGCTGCAATCCCGACAAGTATCAGCTGGACTATTCCAAGGACAGTGCTTGCCTGCTTTAATATCTGGTCCGGCGTAAATACATCGAAATTCTCGTTCCCGCGTGCGCGTTTCAGTTCCCGCTTGATGTTGTCTGAAACGACTGCGATATCAGTGCCTGGCTTTACTCGCAGTATTATCTCGCTTACGTCGTTTGGCTTGTTAAAAACCGTGCGGGCAGTATCGATAGAAATGTAAATCGCGTTGTCGTTGCTCGGGTTGCCCATCTGGTTAAAAATCCCGTCCACTGTAAAATCCACGCCGTTTATTTTTATGCGGGAGCGGACCAGGACTTCCTTTTCAAAACCGCTTTTTGCTGTCTTGTAGCCGAGAATTGCCCCGTACTTTTCACCTGAATTAAAATACCTGCCTTCCGCTATGGCAAAATTCTGGCCTTCAAATCTTTTTTCCGCATTGCTCGTGGGAAACCCGATAACTTGGATGAATTTCGTTTCCCTCTTGTATTCGACCTGGCCCGTGTTCAAATCTACCGGCGTGACGAAATCAAAATAAGGCATTTTTTCAAGAGTTTTGACATCATCGGTTGTAATGCCTGTGCTTCCTGACGGCGGGCCCTGCAAGCCTTTTGGGACAACCAGTATTGTTTCTGTACCAAGCTGCGAGAATTGCGCGGATATTGCATTCTGCAGCCCCTGCCCTATCGATATGAGAGAAACAACCGCTGCAACGCCGATAATGATTCCAAGAATAGTGAGCCAGCTTCGCATTCTCCTGTGCCGGATATTTTTCAGCGTGAGACGAAAATATTCGAGAAACATAGAAGACCTCCTTAAGTGCTTTTTTTGCGCCGGAAGTATCTCCTGTAAACATAATAAATTACAGCAATCGCTATCAGCACGTAAATTATTGTGTAGCTGCTGCCCGACGGTCCCAGGCCGTACGCGCTTATTTCAGATGGAGTGTATACGCGCATGTCAAGGGTTGTGTTTTTCGAGTATTCGTTGTTCAGCCCGTCGCGGTACTTCAGTGCAATATTAAGCGGGACTGTTTTGCCGCCGGAAAGGGCGCCTTTATTTACATGTTTTTTGATCGCGCCTGTCTGGTAATCATCCGGGTTTAGGTTCCCGAGATATATGGAATCCTCCCCGATTACTTCGTATGCGGCAGACGGAAGCAGGTCCATTGTCATGAATTTGATGGCGCCAGGCCCTGTATTTGAAACGCTTGCAGTAAGGGTTCCTGTTGAGCCTTCTGTCATAACATCATATTTCTGCAGGTCCATTTTAAAATCAGGCGCAGAGTTCACCACAAGCCCCAGCAGGTATGTGCGGTTGTACGTCTTGTTTGTTATATCAGAATATTTGAGAGCTACAGGAATCTTATAAACTCCCGAAGTAGCATCAGGGAATGTTATTATGCCAAATAATACATCCTGTTTTTCCTTTGGCGCAATGCCGGATGTTCTTTTTTCGTTTACAGAATCTATTGTAGCAAAGGGAAGGGTGCTGGCAGAAAAATCAAGTGTCACTGCGACGTCTCTTAAGTATGTGTCCGCCATGTTCTCCAGTGACAGGGAAAGGTTCTGCGTTTTTCCAGGTATCATATCTTCAGAGGAAATTTGCGAAACAGCAAGAACCGCATCATGCGCCTGTATGAAAATATCGACGTCCTGCGTTGTCCACGGCGCGAAGGAATTTGGCCGGTATCTTATCTGGAGAATATTGTCTCCTGCTGTTGCTTTTTCGTCGATTTTGATATGATACTTTATAAGAGGAGTGCTGCCCGAGGATATAGGACCCGTTGATTTTACCGCATCGTCGGATTCAAGAGAAAATGGAAATTTCGGCAGAAGCTGGAGCGTCACATTGCCTGAATCTCCGCTTCCCAGGTTTTCCACCTTGAACCAGACATCAACATATTGCCCTGCCTCTGCAGGAAACGGCTCGTATTTTGCAACCGAGACTGCTATTGACGCAGTAGTCCCGTAATCGGCCAAAGAGAGCCCTGAAATAGAAATAAGAATCAAAATCGTAAAAGCCGCAATAAACAGACTCTTTTTCATACCAATCACTTTAGATATATCAACTATATATCGCTTTATTTAAATGCTATAAATGTTCGACGTTCTTTCCGTCCTTCAAATAAACCACTTTTTCATGGTCCCTTTTCAGGTTGACGTCATGCGTTATCAATATAATCGTCTTGTTTCCCTTTTCATGAAGCTCGCGAAGCATTGTCATGACTTCTGCGCCTGTTTTTGAATCCAGGTTTCCTGTAGGCTCATCCGCCAGTATTATTTCAGGGTCGTTTGCAAGCGCACGGGCAATCGCCACCCTCTGCTGCTCTCCTCCTGACATCTGCGTTGGCCTATGATGCAGCCGGTGTCCCAGATGCACGGATTCAAGAAGTTTATGCGCCCGCTCGTTGCGCTCTTCCTCCGGCACTCCCTGGAATAAAAGCGGCAGCCCCACGTTTTCAACGGCATCAAGGCTGTTTATCAGGTTGAATTTCTGGAAGACGAAGCCGATTTTTCTTCCGCGTATCCTTGTAAGAGTGCCCTCGGACATGTGCGCGATATCCTCTCCGTCAAGAATGACTTTGCCCTTTGTAGGCCGGTCAAGGCATCCGATCATGTTCATTGCAGTGGATTTTCCGCTGCCTGAAGGGCCCATTATCACAAGAAAATCTCCTTTATTCACAGTTACATTCAGCCCCTGCAGCGCCGGAACCTTTACGTTTTCCATTTCGTACAGCTTCCAGACATCTTTGACTTCAATGAGCTTTTTTGGCATGGAGATTAATTGGGCTGGTGTGCTAATAAATTTAAGCGACATGTTATTTTAAGAAGCGTCAATTAGGTGCAGTTTGTACGTTTCCTGACGATTTTATCTCGCTCCGCTTGCTTCCTTTTCCCTGCGCATTTTCTCAGAGTATGCAAAGCTTGCAGCGTCGCCTTTTGCAGCGGCCATTATCTCTTCTGCCAAAGCCTCGCCTGCTGTTCTTTTGTTTGAGCGCGACTTTGTCTGCGTTCCCTGCGCAATGTGTTTCAATGCAAGGTCTACTCTTCTTTGCGGCGATGTTATAACGCCCTCGCGCACGAAAATGCCTCCTCTCTGGTACGATATCGCTTCTTCAAGGGGTGCTGCATTCTCGATTGCAGTTAAAAGAACTTCAATAGGATTTTTCTGCGTCTTTTTCTCGATTATCTCGAATGCTTCCTTTACAATATTTGCAGAATTCTGGGTCTTTCCGACGTTTCTGCCGGATGTCATCTTGTGCTTCTTTCCGCGATGCCCCGGGACAAAAAGCTTTGTCATCAGGCGCTCCACGACGCTCATTTTCGACTTGTAGAACTGGGTGTTTGCGTATTTTCCGGATGTTCTTGGGACTATTACAGGCACTATGCTAACATAATCCGCAATGCCCGGATCCTTCATCTTGAGCCCTTCAAATGACCATTTGTTGAATAATTTTATTTCTGACATAAAAATCAATTCGCTTATTTTTCTTCAAAAACATAACCCACTGGAGTTACACTCATGATTTCCTTCATTCCTTTTATTTGTGTATTTATTTCATCAATCTTCGAATAGTTTGTATCTTCTGACTCTTTGAGCCAAAGGAGGAAACAAGTCATATCCGGCAATTTTTCTAATTCCTTTAATCCTTCTAATGTTACAGAGCCTTTTTTTAGTACGAGCTGATTTTCATATATTTGACGGCCATCATTACGGGTATCTATAATATCTATTATGTTTCCGTACATTTTTTTAATTTGTTTAAGTGTCTCAGAGCTTCCTTTAGTCAATGATATGATTTCTATTCCATCGTATCTGTTATTAGCCCCACCCATAGATAATCATCTAATACTACTTCACTGCTCTCTTCTTCTTTCCCCTTACAAGCTCAATCAGCGAAATGCCGTTGACCTGTATCACTTTCCATTTTACCGAAGGAAGCGAACCCATTGGCCCTGCATTTGAGCCGCCGATGTGCTCGATTAAGACTTCGTCGTGTTCCTGGATATTATTTATTGCGCCGGAAAGCGGTGCAAAAGCAGTCACCTGCTTGCCGTTCTTGATAAGCTGGACCCTGACGCATTTAAGCATTCCGGAGTGCGGCTGCTTTGCCTCAAGCTGGCGCTTGTCAAGCACAATGCCGCGCGCCTGGTGATACCCCTCAAGAGGGTCGCTCTTCTCCTTCAAGTGCAATTTCTTGTTCTTGAAATACCAGTCGTGCCACTGCTTGTCCTTTTTGTTCTTTTTCAAATCTCTTCCTGAAAATAAACCTCGAGGCATTTTTGACCATTCTCCATTTTACTTGGGTCAAAAAGCCGAAAGTGATGCGATTCATGGTTTATAAGGCATCACGAACGGATTTCCGACCATTTATATTATGCAATGGGTTGGAAAGCTTGATACATAGTATCATGATTTTCAACCTTTATTTTATGCACTGGGTTAAAACCGCATTGCATTATTAATTATAACAACCTGACTTCATCGACCCCAAAAACCCGCTTCAGAAGCGCTGATGCGTTCTTTATGGTCTTTCCTTCGCGGCCGATTGCAAGCGATTTGTCTTTCTGCTCGACTGAAATCATCACTGTTTTTTTTCCCTGTTTCTCCGAAAGCTCGAATGTCTTCAGAGGAACCGGGAGTACGTTTTCCGTGAACTCTTTTATTTCAGGCGAATATTTAAAAACCTTTATATTGTGCCCGAACCGCGATTTTATCTCGTTTATCCGCTTTCCCTGCGGCCCAATCACATCGCTTAGATTTCTGCATTCGACGACAAAATTGAGCTCGTCGTCGGATTTAAAATAATCAACAACAGTTGTTTTTGCCATTTTTTCAAAAAGCGCCATCGTCTGGAGGTCTTCCTGAGATATGGTTATTTTCATGCGCGCATCAACACTATTTCTTTATACTCTTACTTCGCTTCGCTCGTTCGAGTCTTTTGAGGACTCCCTTCCCTCAAAATTCCGATAACCGCGATTTTGAACGGCTTGACACAAAGCGCACCCAAATCTGCGCTGTTGCCTTCGAATTGTTTTACCGCAATTTCCGAAAGCTTCCCGTAGTGCTCTATATCAGACTTTATGTTGTCCGGGCAGTTGGAAGCGATAATAACCGAATGCAATTCCCCTGCCTTTAATGCTTTTAGCGTTGACTCTGTACCTATAAGCACTTTCTTTGTCTCTACTGCCTTTTTTATCTCTTTTTCAAGCGTCATGATAATCACGTTCTCATTTTATTCATTTAATTTCTTTTTATTTCTTGCCGTCAGCCTCATCCTCCTTTACCGCCAATTTCACAATCCCGGTTCCAATCGGCGCAAGGTTTCCGACAATTATGTTTTCGATAACACTTTCAAGCGGGTCAATTTCGCCTGCAACAGCAGCATAAGTGAGGTGCTTGACTGTCTCCTCGAAGTTCGCTCTTGAAAGCACCGATGCCTTTCTTCCTGCAAGACCGTACCGGCCTATTGCTGAAATCGAAGCAGTGTTGGTCATGACATCCGCGACAAGAAGCAGGTGCCTTATATCCGTATCTACACCCTGTTCTCTCATTGTGTCTATGGTCTCTTTTACAATCGCATTTCGCGCAGCTTCTATTCCAAGAACGTCTGCGACTTCGAAAATATTGTTTGAAGTTGTCCTTATTGTGTTGACGCCCTTAATCTTGAGCACCCTTCGCAGGCTTGAGCCAAGGGTTCTTATTACCCAGTCGTTTTTGACTTTCTCGATAATTATCTGGCTGATGCCTTTTATTCCTTTGATGTAAATTGTTCGTGCCTTGATTCTTGTTGCCTGCAGTTCCCTTACATCGAAGTCTTTCTTTTTAAGCTCGATATAAATTTTGTTCTGCTCGCCTGTAATGTTTGCGGAGCGCAGGTTTTTCTTAAGGATGTTCATGATTTCTTCCACGTTTGTCTCCGATGCGCTCATCTGCTCGCGGTCAAGCACTATCTCTGCCCGCATGTTAATCATGTCAAGAGAGTCTTCCGAAATCAGTTGCTTCAGCTTCGTCTCCCGGATTTTTGCTGCGATTTCCCTTGCTTTTTCAAGGGTGTTGTTTTCCGCATCAAGATAAATTTCCATCGTTGGGGTTTTTGGCATTTTTCTTGCATCGAAAATCTCGATAAGCCTTGGAAGGCCTTTTGTTGTGACGAGCTGCGTTCTGCCTTCTGCGTGGTATGAACGAAGCGTCGTTTGTGTTGCAGGCTCTGAAATGGACTGCGCTGCCACGACTCCTATCGCTTCGCCGACTTCGAATTTCATTGATTCGTATTTCTTTTTTATCGCTTCCTGCTCTTTTGCCGAAAGCCCGACTATTGCATCCGCGTACTTTGGCGGGAAAAAATTGGAATTTTGTTTTTCTGCCATAATTATCAACTCATTTCGTATTGCTCTTAAGTATTACTCCTTTACGCTCCCAGTTTAGCTCGGGATGTAATCTTTTTATCTCGTCTAACGTCATTCCTGAGTTACCTGTGAGCTCCCGGATTCCTTTCGGAGGTTCTATACTATAACTTTCATAAACGCGTTCAATTTCCTTTAAAAGGCGTTGTGCCCCGAAAGTGTGTTCGCCTTTATTTATCATTTTTTTGAGATGGTTTGTTTTTTCTTCCAAACAATATATCATAGTTTTTTCAACATCAATGAATTCATCCAATTTATCCAAAGGTTTTGCCGTAATGAGTGAGTATGAGTCCTTTGCATTTTTTAACAAACCGGCAGCGGCACCGAGGCGCCAATCTTGGTCAAAAAAATAATACAACGCGGAATTTATATCCGCTTGATTGTTTGGTGCTTCGATGACCTTGGAGAGCTGCAAAATATATTTCCGTAACTGCTCTTGAGCTCTTTGAATTCCGCCATATGCCAATTGAGTTGTTATATCACTGCTTTTAAAAGGATGCTTTTCATCGCAACCGGTTCCACACGAACATCCCATATCGATATTACCTCGCGATATATCTTTATTATTCAGTTTTTAACTTTCTATCCAAAGTTCCGAAATCGCTCTTTGCCGGGTCAATTCCGTCTTCTCCTGGGACGAACTGGATTATTGTTCCTTCCGAGTCCTTGACAGTCCAGTCGTTGTTGACTTTCAAATCCTGCAAAGCATTAATCAGCCTTCTTTGCATGTATCCCGAGACTTTTGTCTTAAGCGCCACGTCCATCAGGCCTTCTCTTCCTTTCATGACCTCAAAGAAGAATTCTGCCGGCGTAAGTCCCTGTATGAACGATGACCTTACAAAGCCGTGTGCGTCAGGGCCTAAAACATCTCGCGGGAAGTGGGAAGTCGTCCTGTTCTTGTATCCCCTGAATATCCTTCTTCCTCCAATCATTTCCTGGCCGATGAGCGCTGCCATGTACGCAAGGTTCTGTATGTTTCCTCTCGCCCCTGTTTTTGCCATTATTAAAGCGTCTGTGGGCTCTGCGTTCTCGCGCACAACCTTCTGAACTTCGTTTGTTATTTTCCAGACTTCCTCAAGTATCAAATCCTCAAGCGTCTGCTCTGCGGTTCTTCCCGGGAAGCATTCCATTTTCCCTTTCCTGTACTGCTCGATATGAGCCTCCATTGCCGCAAATTGCCTGTCGATAATATTGTTAATATCGCGCTTGGTTTTTGCCGGAAGGTCTATGTCCTGCACCGATATGCTAAAACCCTTGCGCATCATCACTTCTGAAATCAGCCTTGTGACCTGGTCCAGGAACAGCCTTGCCCGCGCGTGTCCGAACTGGGCATCAACTGCATCCAGGACATTGCCTTTAAACGAAGCTATTCCCTTGCTGTCGATAACGCCATGTTTTAATATTCCGTTCTCAATTACGACCTCGCCATTGTGTTTGCAGTTGCCCTCGCATTCCTCGCATCCGACGGTTCCCTTGTATCTTGCGTTAAGCCCTTTTGGAAGCACCATTGAAAAGATTTCTTTTCCTGTGTATTCTTTCTTGTTTTGCGAAAGCAGCTCTTCTGCAATCTCGTTTTCAAGCGCCAGGGAGTTGGCAAGCATCTGCACTACATCCTTTTTGCTGAAACTTGTTCCTTTTCTTGTAAGCAGGTACGCGCCTGAAATATAATCCTGGTCGCATCCAAGCACAGGCCCGCCGAATCTTGGCGAGCGCATATTTTTTTCGACAAGCATTAATTCTTCTGCTTCTGCTCTTGCTTCTGCGGTCTGCGGAAAGTGCAGGTTCATCTCGTCCCCGTCGAAGTCCGCGTTGTAGGGCTTGCAGACACACAGATTGACCCTGAAAGTCTTCCCGTTCATGACCCTTACATGGTGTGCCATGACAGACATCCTGTGAAGCGATGGCTGCCTGTTGAAGAGTACTACATCCCCGTCCATCATGTGCCTTTCCACGATGCACCCGGGAATCAGCTCTTCTGCAAGCGTTGCGCTGTTGTCTTTGAGTATCTTCTTTCGCATGCCTTCTGGCCTTATTACATAATTGGCGCCGGGGTGGACATTCGGCCCGTTTTTGACGAGTTCGCGCATGAATTCAAGATTATGCTTTGTGACCTTAATCGGAACAGTGAGCTCTTTTGCAATGACTTCCGGGACTCCCACGTCGTTTACGCTGATATTCGGATCAGGCGACACTACTGTTCTTGCAGAGAAATTTACTCTTTTTCCCGTGAGGTTGTGCCTGAACCTGCCGTCCTTTGTTTTCAGTCTCTGCGAAAGAGTTTTTAGCGCCCTTCCGGAGCGGTGCCTTGCCGGCGGAACACCGGATAATTCGTTGTTGAAGAATGTCGAAACATGGTATTGCAAAAGCTCCCAGAGGTCTTCAAGAATGAAATCAGGGGCTCCTATTTCAAGGTTGTCTGCAAGCCTCTTGTTTATCCTGATTATGTCCACTATCTTGTGCGTAAGGTCGTCCTCGCTTCGGTCTCCTGTCTCAAGAGTGATTGAAGGCCTTGTTGTTATAGGCGGAACCAAAAGAAGCGTCAATATCAGCCATTCCGGCCTGCCCCCGAGGAATTTCATTGCTGCAAGGTCGCCATCCTTTATTTTCTCGAACTGCTCGCGGATTTCAACCGGCGTCAGTGCGTGTTTTCCCCGGACGAATGTCGACGGCTTGTCAAGCCTTATTTTTTCCTGCGCCTTCCCGCATTTCGGGCATTTGGCAGCAGGCTTGAAAGCCTTTAAGTCATCGAATGTCTTGATGTTTTTCAGGCGGTCCTTGTCAACAAGAAGCCCGCCGCATTCAAAGCATGTGTAGGTAAGAAGCGATTTTATCTGCTTTATATAAAGAATGTTGATAACCGGCCTTGAGAGCTCGATGTAGCCGAAGTGCCCTGTGCATTCCCCAAGCTTTCCGCCGCATGTCCTGCATCGCATTCCGGGGTCTATTACGCCGAGTTTCGGATCCATGACGCCACCTTCCACAGGATAAGCGTCTGCATCATAGACGTCCGAGACGTTAACGTTCATTACTGCGATTTTTTTCACCATTGCCGGTGAAATCAATTTGAACTGAAGTTCTTTAACAGTAGCCATAAAAATCACTTACTATTCCTCCTCTTCCATCACAACTTGCGGATATATCATCATGCTCTTCATTTCGTCAAGCAGGAGCTTGAAAGCATAGGACATATCCACGTTCTTTATCTTTGAGCCTTTGCAAAGAGGACAATAAGTCTTGTTCTTTATCTTATCCACTACCGCGGTCACTCCGCATGTTTCGCAGAACGGAATCGTTGTCTTGTCCGAGCTGAAGCGCTCCCTCAATGTTATTGCTGCCCCGTGCGCGACAAGGGTGTCTTTCTCCATTTCTCCGAATCTTAAACCGCCTTCCTTGCTTCGCCCCTCTGTCGGCTGTTTTGTAAGCAATGCCACAGGGCCCTTTGAGCGGGCGTGCATTTTCTGCGACACAAGGTGGTAAAGCCTCTGGTAGTAAATCATTCCGATAAGTATGCTTGCCTCTACTTTTTCTCCTGTTATGCCGTTGTAGACTGTTTCTTTTCCGTCATCCCTGAACCCTGCTGCCTTAAGGAGCTTGACTATGTATTCCTCGTTTCCCTTGAACGCGGTTCCGTTGATTTTCTCTCCTGCCAGCGCTCCTGCCTTTCCGCCGATTATTTCAAGCAGGTGCCCGATTGTCATTCTTGACGGTATTGCGTGAGCATTAAAGATTATATCCGGAGTTATCCCGTCTGCTGTAAACGGCATGTCTTCCTCGGGAACAATTATTCCAAGAACGCCTTTTTGCCCGTGCCTTGAAGCGAATTTGTCGCCCACTTCAGGGATTTTAAGCTCTCTTACAGTGACCTTGATTAAGCGGTTTCCTTCCTTGGATTCGGTCATTATGACTTTGTCCACAACCCCGCCTTCTCCTGCATTCACGACAAGCGAATTGTCTCTTCGGTTTTTTATCCCGAGGCGCGTTTCTTTTACAACTCCAAGGAACCTTAACGGCGATGTCTTTCCGACAACAACGTCATTTCCCTCTACATTTGTTTCAGGAGACACTATTCCGTCAGAGTCAAGCTTGTTGTACTCTTTTTCGGACTTGAATCCTCTTACGCTCGGGTCCGGGAATCCGATTTCGTCTTCCTGGCCTCCCCAGTACCTGTTTGCCTCGGTTACGTATGTTCTGAATGAATATGACCTTCCAAGGCCGCGCTCGATTGATGCCTTATTGATAACTATTGCGTCTTCGATATTGTAGCCGTAGAAAGGCATTACTGCAATTATGATGTTCTGTCCTGCAGGATGGATATCAACGCCTGCTGCATGGATTGTCTCGGACTGCACAAGCGGCTCCTGCGGATAGACAAGCATCTGGGCTGTTGTGTCGTCTCGCAGGTTGTGGTTGTGAAGATACATCCCGACTGCCTGAGTCACCATTCTTGAGCCGTAGTTTGACCTGTCTCCTCTGTTCTTTTCCGGGTACACAAGAAGCGATGCGCCGACACCCACAATCATCATCGGGTCTATTTCTATATGAGTATGCTTTTTTGTGAGCTCTTCCGGCTTGAATGCGACAAGCGCCATTTCCTCTTCTTCGGCATCAAGATATTCCACGACGCCTTTCTCGACGAGATTTTGCCAAGTGAGCTTTCCTTCCCTTAACTGCGCAATCATCGCCTCTGTCAGTTTTGATGCGCCGTTCTCGACAACAATAAGAGGCCTTCTTACCCTGCCGCCGTCGGTGTTTATCTGGACCTCGTCCTTCTCCTCGTAGTAGCTGCTGTTCATTGTCCAGGGAAGCACGCCCTGCCTTCTCTTTGCGATAAGCGATTTGACAAGCTCGCGCCCTTCCTTTGTTGTTCCGACATATTCGCCGTTAAGATATATTTCGCTCATTTTTAATCATTCTCCATTTTCCTTGGATTAAAAAGCTTGAAAATCGTTGAACGATTTTCAAGATAAATATCATTCTCCAATTTATTTCCCGCATCAGCAGCGCATTTTATGCTCTGATGCTATCGATTATCGTTCGGTCTTCACCGAATAATAATCGCTATTATTCGACATTCTACCCGCGTAAAACACTCGGCCTATTCGACCTTTGCCCCAAGCGCCTTGACTGTTGTAAGTATTTTCAGGTCGTCTGCATCTGTGCCCGGCTGCGTCAGTTTTGCCCCCATTGCAAGGAAGTTCCTGAGACCTATGTTCTGCCCTTCAGGGGTTCTTATGCAGCAAAGCCTTCCCATATGGGTAGCATGCAGTTCTCTTGCCTCGAAGTGCTCCTGCGTCGATGAAAGCGCAGACACAACGCTTCTGAGATGCTCTGTTGTCCTTATGAAATTGCTTCTCTCAAGCCTCTGCGACACGCCGGTTTTGCCGGTTATCCAGTTTCCTGTTGCCATGGAGCGCATAATCTGTTTTGTAAGCACATCAGACACAACAACGCCCTGCAGCTTCAGGAACTTTCTGCCGCGCTTCATCATTTTCTGATAATTATACTGCAATCTTGCGACAAGGCCCCATCTTCCAAGGATTATCGAGCGCAGCAGGTCCTCGAACAGGTCCCCGACGCCTTTAAGCCTCTTGTTTGCATAGTGGTCGATGTCATCAACAGACAGCTTTCCCTGCTTTGCGTGTATGAGCTTTCGCACGACTATGCCAAGGAATTTCGCCTTCTTTATTCGGTCTTCCACTTTCTGGCCTATGTGCCCGAGCAGGTAAGTATCAAGAAGCTGCAGTACTCTTGCCTCGCGGTGCTCTTTCTGCATTACTTTCATGCGCCTTCCGATGTAATCGATTGCCTCGTCGCGGGTGCTTGCCTCGACTTCGTAAATATTCGTGTAGACTTCCTCAAGCTCGCTCTGGTCCTCTGTGACTATATTGTCTATTATTTCCTTGTCTGTATCCATTCCAAGAGCCTTCATGAGTGCCACAAGAGGAATCGGGGTGTTGACGATGTTCGCGAATTTTGCGACAATCACGCCTGTTGCCTTTCTTTCAAAAACATGCCTCTGGACATATCCGCCGCGCTCGCTGTTGATTCTTGCAAAAAATTCCTCGCCGTCTTTCTGCAGTATCAGGCGGTTTGGCGCAACTTCTTCAAGAAGCACAACAACTCTCTCGGTGCCGTTTATTATGAAATATCCTCCCGGGTCTTTCGGGTCCTCTCCTGCCAGGATTAGCTCCTCCTTGTTCATTGTGGAGAGAGGGCAGAGAACCGATTTGACCATGATTGGTATTTCCCCGATTTCAACGACCTCGGTTTCCTGCGCCTTGCCTTCGAATATCGGCGTCATTTCAACCAGAAGCGGGGCGGAGTATGTAAGGTTTCTTAAGCGCGCCTCCTGCGGAAGTATCGACCTTGTCGAGCCGTTTGCCTCGCGGATTATCGGTTTTCCGAGAGTTACAGAGCCGAATTTAATATCAAGAAATTCCCCGCTGGACAGCTCGACGGTTACTTTGCCGATTTCGTTAATTGTGCGTTGGAGCCGCCTGATTACGAAATCATTGAACGAATCTATCTGGTGGGATACGAACTCGTTTCTGTCCGCCTTTTCATTTAAGAATGTCTGAAGTATTGTCTGTTCTTGCATTTTCAATCATCTCTACTAACTATTCGCATTTTGCATTGGATTGAAATCATCTCGTTTGCTGTTTGCAAACTCGAAGCTTTTGGGAACCCTTTGTCCCAAAAAGCCAAGAGCGATGCTGTCAATGGTTTATAAGGCATCGCGAACGGATTTTTCGCCATTTTGAATCATTCGTAATTTTTGTTGGATTCGAAAGCTTGGAAATTCGCAAGAATTTCCAAGATTATTTTATGCTGTGGGCGAAAACAGCTTGACACAAAGTTGTTTCGCTTACTCACTTTCGCTCTCTTCCTCAAAAGCAGCAACGTTGCTCTCGATGACGAGCCGATAATAATATGATGTGCCGGCAGTTGCGCTTCTTCGCGTGATTTTTATGATGTCGCCAAGCTTGGGATTAAGATATTGTATTGCCGGGTCATTCGAGGATATTTTGGGAAGATTCTCTACCTTGATTTTCAGGTTTGCAAGCAGTGCTAGCGCCTCCTCTTCTGAAAGAATTTCGTGCTTAGGCACAAGAAAATGGTTTATTTCAGTTTTCGGCTCCTTTTTTACTTCTTCAGCGCTGGATTTTTTAGCCCCTTTTTTTTCAGTCAAGCAATCTACCCCAATTGATTTATATTTCCGTTACTATGAGCGAGCCCGAGGGGATTTGAACCCCCGACACCCGGGTTTCTTCAGTTTCGAAATTCGTCTGGTTAAAAGCCTCACCCTTCCAAAAGGTCGCTATGTACCTTTCGGCATTAAGAGCCCGGTGCTCTACCAGACTGAGCTACGGGCCCAATATGATGTTGATTATGCTCAGCAGGTAACGACGTTAATTTGAACCATTTTCAATCATACACAACGGCTTTGTTTACAACCCCACGCCAACCGCTTTGGGTTGGAAAGCTTGGAAATCTGCAATTTCAATGAGATTGAAAAGCTTGCCGAAGGCATGATTCATAAGTGATTGGGTTCAAATGCTTGGAAATCTTTTAGATTTCCATGAATTATTAAATGAATAAATTGATAGATGCCCTGTATCTTTGAACTGGTTGATTAATAAATCATTAAAAAAAGAAAAACCAAAGGACATAGGTTACACCAACTAATAGTATATTCAATCTCACATACTTGAGCCATATTGTATTTGAGATTGAATAGATAGTGAATCGCCTAATACTCTTGGATTCACTGTATCCAAATATTAACGTATAAGATTTATAAAGCTTACGGAGGTTTTGCGGCAAATTCTTAACCTATTTCCGCGTTATTCCTTAAGTTCCAGGTTATCCAGAGGACTTTTCACTTTTTTCAGCTCCTCTGTCGAAACTGAGGTATATATCTGCGTTGTCTGCAAATTCGTATGCCCCAGAAGCTTCTGTATTTTTCTTATATCCGTCCCGTTTTCAAGCAAATGCGTTGCAAAGGTGTGGCGCAAAGTATGCACATGCACAGGCTTTTCTATTCCCGCCCTTTTTGCTGCCCGCTCCACAAGCTTTTGCACTGCCCGCGGCGTCAGCTGGCCGTCGCGTCCCTTGAAAACATAGTCCTGTGCTTTCGGGTTTTTTGCAAGCAGTTCATCCCGCAGTTTGTTCGAAAGTATGAACATCCTGTCTTTTTTTCCTTTGCCCGAGCGCACCCAGCCCATTCCTTCGGAGAAGTCGATGTCGCCGTATTTCAGGTTCACGCACTCCGAAAGCCGCAGGCCCGACGAATACAAAAGAAGCAAGAGGAGCCTGTGTTTTTCATTTGTTGTCGAATCTATGAGCCGCTTTACCTCTGTGCGCGTAAGGACAACAGGTAACCTGTTTGCGATTTTTGGCGCCTTTATGTTCACAATGCCTTTTTTTAGCATGTCGTCATAATAGAATTTGAGTGCGGCTTTCATCAGCGCAACGGAGGAGCTTGCTATTTCGCCCGACGACATTTTTTCCGCAAGAAATTTTCGGATATCGTCCTCTGTTACGTCTTTTGGCTCTTTTTTTGTGAATTCAAGGAATTTCCGGTTGTAGAAAAGATATGTTTTGACAGTGCGTTGCGAGAAGCCGCGCAGCTTTAACTCGGTTTCCAGCGTTTCGAAATTATTCATATTTTATATTGGCGAGGGGAGGATATAAGTTTAAATATATCCAGCAATAATAGAAAATTATGACTAGAAAACCATCCCTAAAAGAACTAATAACTGCAGCTAAAGAAGAAAAATGGGACTATGTTGATGAGTCTCTTCCAAAAGTAGCTGGAGATGACCAATATGTCCGTTGGGCATACGCACATGGAATAGAAAACGAAGATAAAAACGTCCGCGACCTTGCAGGAAGTATATTGGAAAAAGCAACACTCTCTGAATCTGCATTTAGCCCAATTAGGCCCATAGTATTTGAAGCAATAAAAAAAGAATCGCATCCTTACGCAAAATACAGAATGGCTTTCGCGCTTGCAGCCCATGGCGCAGGAGAATATCAAGAGAAGATAATTCCCATTCTAGATGAGGCATCGAGAGATAAAGACGTTAGTTCTATTGCCGGAGGGTATCTTAAGCAACTAAGGAAACAAAAATAAAATAAATTAAAACCCTCTACCTCCTCTGCTCTTTCCACTCTTTGACAAACCCGCTAAGAACATATTTCGCTTTTTTCAGTTCCGCGATATTCCTGCTTCCTGTCAGCATCATTGCGATTTTCAGCTGGGTTATGAATTCGTTCAGTTTTTCCTCGACTGCCTTGTCGCTTATTGTTGCTGCTTTTAGGAACGGCAACGCTGCACCGCATAAGTCCGCGCCCAGGGCAATTGCCTTTGCCATGTCAACGCCCGAGCGTATGCCTCCCGAAGCTATTATAGGAATGCTTACTGCGTTTCTTACCTCGATAAGAGAGCAGGCTGTCGGGATTCCCCAGTTTTCAAAGCCGCTTATTCCTTCCCTATAGCTTTCAATCAGCGCGAAATTCGTTCCGCCTAGACCTGAAATATCAATTGCTTTCGCCCCGGCTTTTTCAATATGTTTTGCTGTCTGCGCACTTATGCCTGCTCCTGTTTCTTTTACAATTATCGGGAATCCGCCTTTGCAAATTTGTGTTAATTCGTTGAGGCAGCCTTTCCAGTTCTTGTCCCCTCCCGGCTGGCAGAGTTCCTGCAGCGGGTTTAAGTGGAGCGCAAGAGCATCGCACTGTATTCCCGAAATCGCGTCATTGTATTCCTTGTCGCCGAAGCCGTTCCTGAATTGTATCAGGCCAAGATTTCCTATAAGAAAAACATTGGGCGCAATGTCGCGCACTTTGTATGTCTTTGCAAGTTCCGGCTCTTTTACCATTGCCCTTTGCGAGCCGACGCCGAATCCTAGCCCGAGCTTATCCGCTGCTTTTGCAAGATTCCGGTTTATTTTTTCTGCATCCTTGCAGCCGCCGGTCATAGCCTCTATGATAAATGGAGCGTTCAGCTTTTTTCCAAGAAATGTCGTGGTTATATCTATTTCCTCGAAATCCAGTTCAGGCAGGGCGTCATGGATAAGGTGAACGTTCTTGAAATCAGTGTTTGCGCTTTCGACTTTTTTTGAAAGAGATAGCCTGATATGGTCGCACTTTCGCTGCTCGATTGGCGGTGCCGGCGCAGTTTTCTTTTTTTCCTTTTCAATCGGCTGCTTTGGTTTCTGCGGCTTCAGAGGTTTCACAGGCATAGGAGGGATTTCTTTCTGGTCAGGAATTGTAGTTTCCGGCATACTAATACTTTGACGGTTGTTTTATTTATAGTTTTTCAAAAGATTACTTTTTCCCCGAACATTTCTTTTAGCATTTTTTCCGCGGGATCCTCCAAGGGATTGCCGTTTACTTCGATTTCCGTGATATTTCTCAAGCCATATATGCTGTCAGGAAATTTGGTAAATTGATTATCGCTTGCACGCATGACTCTTAGCTCTTTCATAGCTCCTATGCTTTCCGGCAATTCACGAAGACCGTTTCCCCGTATGTCAAGGTACCACAACTCGCTTAATTTCGAAATGCTTCCCGGCAGATGCGGCAGCCCCATGTAAGCTAACGTGTAACCGGAAACCGTGAGATATCTCTTTAAAGTAGAATTGCCCTTGGAACTGATGTGCTTATTTGAAAGCGTTATGTTCCGGGATGCGTATGGCACATTCTCCCGCATTACATATTCCTTTTCGGGTGTGCTTCCGTACAATTTCGTGATTTCCCTAAGTGCGTCGTATTCTTCCTTGAGTAGCCAGTTATCAAAAAACCGGATGCATGGCCGCGTATCTATAATTTCCTGTGCTCCATGATTCTCGGGGAGCTTATCTTCATAACCGCCGGTGTACCGCGGCTTTTTTCTTTCTGTCAGGGGGCTCGTGTGCAGTCCCATACAAAACCATTCCAGCTATCCCAGACATTTCCTGCAATGTTTTTAAATATATTCTTTATCATATACGATGTATGCCATATGTCTAAAACAATGTAGATTAGTGCCTTCTAAAAGTTATAAGGTATATTATCCAATATCATATATGCCTCTTGAAAACTATGCTAAAAAAAGAGATTTTAAAAAAACACCGGAACCAAAACCTCGCGAAAATCCTGAACCCGCAGGCAAAGAATTGATTTTTGTCGTGCACGAGCATCACGCAACGCACCTTCACTGGGATTTGCGCCTCGAGCATGAAGGCGTCCTGAAGTCGTGGGCTGTGCCAAAAGAGCCGGAACTTGAGGAAGGAGTAAAGCGGCTTGCAGTCGAGGTAGAGGACCATCCGCTGGATTACGCAGATTTTGAGGGCGAAATTCCGGAAGGGCAATACGGCGCAGGAAAAGTTATAATATGGGATAATGGAACGTACATCCCGGAAAAATTTTCAGACAAAGAAATAATTGCGGACTTTCGCGGGAAAAAACTTTTAGGGAAATATGTCCTTATCAAGACAGAATTCAAGGGCGCAAAAAATACGTGGTTGTTCTTCAAAAAGAAATAGGGATGTCTCTTATGCCTCAAATATCTGTTAAATGCATATTGTGGGATTATGGGAATACTCTCTTGTTAGACCCGTTTCCAAAAATCCTGGAAAAAATCGCTTCTGATTGTGTGGCTCGCTTAAAAGATTACGGCTATGATATCAGCGAAAAAGACTTTATCAGCGAATGGAGCGAAGCGAACAGGAAAATCAACTATCCGCATATCAGCCATTTTGTGCAGGAGGAGCCGATAATTGCAAAAGCTCTTGGCAAACTGAAAATCCTGCCGCAAGATATGCTTGTAATACTGCCGAAAATACTTGGCATATACAGGAGCAGATTCAAGGAACATGTAAGAAACGAGGCACGAAACAAGGAAGTAAGAGAAATAGTTTCCTGGATAAAGCAGGAAGGGTTTACGCAGGGAGTTTTCAGCAACGGCAGGGTGCTGGACCCAAAGCCGGCGCTTGCATTGATGGGCATAGAAAAATATTTCGATATTATTTACGCTTCAGAAGAAGGCGGCATAGAAAAGCCGAACCCGAAAGTTTTTGGCAGGATTCTTAATGCACTAAAAGTAAAGCCCAAAGATTGCACGTATATCGGGGATGACCCGTTAAGAGATGTCGAATGCGCAAAAAAGAGAGGAATGTTTGCTGTTTTGTACAAAAGGCCTGCGGAAGAATCTGCTTCATGGCGCGATTATAAAATCAGGCCAAAAATAGCACCGGATGCAGAGATAACTTCGTTGGCTGAATTAAAGAAGATACTCATTCTAAAACATTAGAGTTGATTTTCATGAAACTCCTAAAGCGCGACTTTAAACACGGCATCAAAATCAAGCCGGAGACGTTGGATGATTTGTGGAATCTTAAGAATATCCTTGCAGAGGGAGATGTTGCCGGAGCCAAGACAATCCGTACAATACAGCGTACTGAAACCGGCGAAAAAAAGCCCGTGTATTTAAAACTTAAAGTCGAGAAAATGCAGTTTGACGAAAGCGGAAATGCGCTACGCCTGACAGGAAAAATCACAGAAGCTCCGGAGGAATTCGAGCACGGCTACCACACAATTTCTGTTGAACCGAATACAATTCTGGATATAGAAAAAGAGTGGACTCCAAGCGATAAAATTCGGCTTGATGAAAGCCTCACTTACAAAGGCCTTAAGTTTCTCATATGTGTTGTCGATGAGCGAAGGGCGGACTTTGCAAAGGCAACAGAACTTGAAGTAAAAATATTTGCGACAGTTACTTGGAAGGCAGCAGGAAAAGAGTACGGCGCTTTGAGCCCGGAAATATTTTATGACGAAGTCATCAAGCTTATCGACGCTAATTCCAATGTTGATAAAATAATTATTGCAGGCCCGGGATTTGCAAAAGAAAATATCATGGCCCTGATTAAGAAAAGAAAACTTGCATGGGCTTCCAAATGCGTCCCGGCGCAGTCAAGCATTACCGGAAAAACCGGAGTAAATGAAGTGATAAAGCGCGGCGGGCTTGAAAAGGTTTTGGCAGAAAGCAGGCTGTCGTTTGAAACTAATTTGGTCGAGAAGTTCCTGGAGCACTTGGGGAAAGAGACAGGCCTTGCGGTTTACGGCAAAAAAGAAGTTGCACAGGCGGCGGAAAACGGCGCAATTGCAGAGCTTCTTGTGTCTGATAAAATGCTGCGCAATGCAGAGACTGAGAAAATAATTTCAGAAGTCGAGAAAAATTCAGGCGCAGTTCACATAATCAATTCAACGCACGAATCCGGCGAGAAGCTTTTCAACCTTGGAGGATTTGGGGCGGTTTTGAGGTACAAAGTTAGATGATGCTTGGTGAAAAAATGATAACTGGCTTTAAAAGGTATAAAGATAGGAAAGAGTGTTAAACTCTCTGGCATTTTGAGGCAGAATGAAAATGGAGAACGTCAAATATTCTTAGAAACAAAAGATCATTATATTTTACCAATATTATAATTTTCTTACAATTTTTATCTCCCTCTCAAGTTCTTCTGCGGTATATATTTCTCCTTCTATGATTAGTGGAACGTCTTTTTTTCTTATGGTTGGTACAATGCCGGTTTTATTTAATGTAATGTGTCTTTGTCTTATCGTATCACAATAAAATGCCCTTCTTGAAGCGCTAATATGTATTTCAGCTATTCTTTGATAAAATGCCTTTTCATACATTTCAAACGATTCTTGAGACTCCATACTATGGGCGAAGTCTAAAACTATGCCAATTTTAGGATTGCGATTTGTAATGTGCATTAACTCTTTGATTGAGCATCCGCTGCTTTTCTCTGGTGTCATGTTTTCAACAGAAAGGTTGGGAAATAATTTCTGAATAAAACCGTAGGTATTGATTGTTTTAACACAATCCGGATGTATTACAGCCGTATGAGAATCTAATCTGTGATATAGCTCTGAGAGGGAGTTTATGAACAAGTCTCCTTTTTCTGAATAAACAATCTCTTTCCACGGCAGATGTATTGAATTGAAATTCAATTGCTTAATGTATGATTCATTTTTCTTTGTTAATTTTACGATTACTTTGCCAGAACGATTTGGCTTTTCAGGTTTGGCAAATGAAAGTTCTATGCCATCAATTCTCAATCCAGATTCTCTGAAGAAGCGGATTTGCTTATTTATTCCAGTAATGTGCGGATGCAGAACGCCTGTTGAAACGCCGACTAACATATGAATAAATACCTTTTGAAGAATATAAAAATATGATAGGATACAAATTGCGCGAGTTTCATCATGAGTTACTTGAAAACAGCTATAGGATTATCATTCATGAAAAATCAGCTCAAAAAACCCTAATCATCCTGCCTTTGATATACGGATTTTTCAAGTGGTCGATTGCATCCAGCGCACTGCGCGCTTCCGTAATTTCTGCGGACAGATATTTTCCCGGGCTATTAGATACTTTTGTCAGGCAATCAACAAGGTAATATAATAGCTCATCAGGTTTTACTTTTCCTATTTTTATATATTCTGCGACAGTATCAAGCAGCCCGATATTTCCTTCTGCTAATTCTTCAAGCTCTTTTTGTATCCCATTATTTTGCTGTTTTTGCATTAGCTTTTGCATAATTCGGATGTTTTGGCACGGAAGTCATATATTACTTTTCTGCCTTTGTTCAAATTCTGCGGCAATTGTCGTAGATTGTCTTAAAGATCCAAAGAACAGTTTTAGGGTTTTGCAAAGAAATCAGGATTCAATTTTTTAAACCATGTACAGTCCAGGCAGCTTTTATACTTCTTTTTCAATTTCGGACAGCCTTCTTTTCTAAAAGTTCCGGCAACCATCCAGCATTCCCGCCCGGAATCTGTCTCGTATGCAGGGCATTTTTCGTGTATGTTTTTTGAGCACTTCCAGAATTCCCAGCAGTTCTTAGTTTTTTTGTAAACCATTGTATTTATTGACCTAGTCGATATATAAATATTCGGCAGCAGCAAACAACCCGCCCAAATGCCGATAACCTTAAAAACTTGCGCAAGATAGAATTAAACAGGAGTTCTATGGAAAATGGCACGTTTGTTGAAATAGACTATGTCGGCAAAATCAAGGAGAGCGGGGAAATTTTCGACCTGACTTACGAGAATATTGCAAAAGAGAAAAAGATATTCAATCCACATGTAAAATACGGTCCCGTAACGATAATTCTTGGAAACAAGCAGATACTTTCAAGCCTTGAGAACAGAATCAGGGAGCTCAAGGTCGGCGAGGAAAAGACTTTTGTCCTGGAAACCAAGGAAGCTTTTGGCGATAGGTCAGCTGATTTTATCAAGCTGATTCCTTTGAGCAACTTCACAAAGCAGAACATGCATCCGCAGGTCGGGCAGTTCATAACGCTTGCAAACAATCTGCAGGGGCGCGTGGTTTCTGTTTCAAGCGGCAGGGTAAAGATTGATTTCAACCATCCGTTGGCAGGAAAAGCACTTGAATATGAAGTTGTGCTTAACAAGATTGTCGAGAAGGCAGAGGATAAAGTAAACGCAGTATTTTCATATTACGCAGGGGCAGATGCAAAATCAGTTAATATTGATTCGGGCATTGCCAAAATAGAGCTTTCATCAAATGTCGAGCTGCCACAGAATGCCAAGAAAAAGATATCCGAGGAGATAACAAAGCATGTGGCAGGCATAAAAGAGGTCAGTTTTGTCGAAAATTTCGGAAAGTAATGGCGCGGCTTGGATTCAATACGTATTTAAATATTTTCCGCTACAATTTAACACTATGAAAGAGGACTCAAAGGGTAATGGTATGGATGAGTTAATCAGAAGCGTCGTCAAAAAGCAGGAGGGTGCCGGGAATGGCACGAAAGAAGCTCTTCCGCAAAGGAAGCACGCAAAGGATGCTGACTTGCAGGAAATTCTAAAGAAAAAGAAAGCTAATGTGTTCATTGTCGGCTGCGGAGGCGCCGGGAACAACACCATATCACGCCTGATGCAGGTCGGTATCGAGGGCGCTAAGACAATCGCGATAAACACCGATGCGCAGGACCTTCTTTACACAGATGCTGACGAGAAAATTCTTATAGGCAAGGAAATCACCGAAGGCCTTGGAGCAGGCGCAAACCCGAAAGTCGGGGAAGCTGCAGCCAAGGAATCAAAGGATGAGCTTAAAACAGTAATCGACGGGGCTGACCTGGTATTCATAACATGCGGCCTTGGAGGCGGGACCGGAACAGGCTCTGCACCTGTTGTTGCCGAAGTCTCAAGAAAAGAGAACTCTCTGACCGTTGCTATCGTGACTCTGCCTTTCCACATGGAAGGAAGTCACAGGATGGCAAACGCCAGGATGGGGCTTGAGAAGCTTGAGGAGCTTGTCGATACTCTGATTGTCATACCGAACGAAAAGCTTATTGAAATCGTTCCGGATGTCTCTATAAACACCGCTTTCAAAGTGGCTGACGAGATTCTTGTAAATGCTGTCAAAGGCATAACAGAACTCATAACAAAGCCGGGTCTTATTAACCTGGACTTTGCCGATGTCAAGGCAATCATGGGCAACGGAGGCGTTGCAATGGTGGGCATGGGCGAGTCAGACACAGAGAATCGCGGATATGAAGCAGTGCACAAGGCGCTCACAAACCCGCTTCTTGACATGGACATCGAGGGCGCAACAGGCGCGCTGATTAATGTCACAGGCGGCGCTGATTTAACGCTTAAGGAAGCAAAGGAAATCGTGACTTCTGTAACCTCGCAGCTTGCTCCGGATGCAAAAGTAATCTGGGGAGCAATGATTCACCGCGAGCTTGGCGACATGATAAGGGTGCTTCTGATTGTAACCGGGGTAAAGAACTACACTGTCGGAATACCTCCTGCAAGCGGAGAGAAAGTGCCAGAGCTCAAGGACGGAATCGAGAAGGATTTGGGAATTGAGTTTATCTAAGTACGAAGAAGTGTTTGGGCTTTAAGAGGTTCTCTTATCAAGTTCCCTTTTCCATTTAGGTGCGCGTATACGATTGATTTTTGATAAAGCTTCGCTTTTCGACAGATCTTTATCGACTTTGGCACGTACTGCCTTGTAAAGGTCATCCGGGACAAATTCCGGCTTTAATGTGCCAATCAAGTTTTTGACCTCGGAGGATGCAGTATGGCGCTTTGTTTCCAGGTATTCTTCTAAGCCCTTTGCAATTATCTTTTTTCCTTTTTCGACATCAAAGAAATCCTTTTTCATTGCTTTTTGCAGGATGCCGAGGGCAGGGATTATTTCCTGGCTTGCATATAGTCTTGCAAGCCCGTCGTAATAGATTTCTGCCGCGTCTTTGATTCTTGATCTGGCTTTAGGAGTAATCCAATCTTTTGGAAAGTTATCCTTTATGAATCCGCTCACACGAAGCTCTTCTTCATTCAGCAATATGGAACTTATGAACATCCTAACTCTCTTTTTTGGAAGCCGAAGGTACTCTGCAAGAATTTCTGCATGCTCCAGAAGACAGACTTCCTGATCCCAATCACTTCCTTCGCTCACTGCGATAACGCGCTTTTTGATTTCATCTTTTAGGAGGCTTCGGATTATTTTTGTTTCCAAATATTTGCCATAAGGCTTAAGCGCGTCTTTAAGAAACGCTTCTGAATCCTCAGCTTCAATTCCGAAAGCTATATCAAACGCCAGCTCGATAATGGGGCGCGCAAGAAATGCTTCGGATTCCAAACCTAGTGCTCCTTTTTTTCTTGCTTTTTTGAAGGCATCAACATACCGCTTATCAATCCATTCGCCATAATTACCGTTTGCGAGAAGCGGTTTGGTCCTGAATTCATTTACCCTGCTAAGGTCCAAATGTTCGGGATATTTCATAATTGTATCGTACTGGTTTCTGGGTATAGCCATCATCTCGCAGGTGAGGTAATTACCTGCAAGCTCCCAAAATCCCGCATTCACAGATTCGTTAAGCAATTCGTCGTTAATAAAGTTTTTCAGGATTCCGTTATCATACTGCTCCACAATCCAGACATAGTCGGATTTTCGTTGGCGACTTTCTCTTTTTGCCTGTTCAATCATGAGTTTTGCATAAAATTCCGCATCATCATTCAAAGAAGGCTCGATTTGGGACCATGCTTTCACAGCGTTCCAGTATCCGTTTGTCGACAGTTCATAAAGCATTGAAAATTTCTTCCTTGTGTTTGAATCTATCTCAACTCCTTGTTCTTGGACCGATTCGTTTGTCCCAAGCAGATAAAGCGCCATTTTAACTGCTTCTATATGATTTGCCGAAGGCCTGAAATGAGTTTCATCGCTATAAACCTGTTCAACCTTTTCCCAGAGTTCATCGGCAAGAACATTAAGCTCGTCAGAAACCCTTTTTTGGGCTTCGACGTAATTAAAATCCATATTTACTACTAAAAGCTGAAGATTTAAATTACCGACAAGGACATAGTTCACATCTCAAGAATAGAATTCAATAGCCTCTAAACTCTTGTCCTGCATCCCAAATTTCATCGGCAGAGCTACCTTTTTTTATCATGTCATACTCCCAGAGCTGGTATGCCAGATAAGGCGGAGGCGTCCTTGACTGGTGTGTCATGATTCCATGTACTGCGGCCTTAAATAAATGCGCAGCATCTTCCTTTCTGATACGGATTAACGGACGGTGCATTATCGGTGTTCCACGTGGCGCTAGTTCAATAGAATCAATACAGGCGTTATTGTCCCTACAATTTTCATAGAATACAAGATCATCGTTTATATCAATTACGGGCACGTAAGAAACAACGCGGTTTGCATTCGGCTGCATCGTGCCAAAGAACATTTTTTTGACTTCTCTTATATTTGTTTTATCCGGCAATTGGGCAAGTATGTTTTGAATATAATCGCGGGCAAAGCCCTCATAACCCTCGCTTGAAATGCTGGTCTGTGTAATCTCACCACTCCAGCCATAGCCTTGCA
>CABMCT010000013.1 GCA_902384675.1 uncultured archaeon
GAACCATGAACCGCGTTGCTCTGGAGCTTTTTGAGGAATTAAAGGTCATTTCGCTAAAGCTCAAAGCTTTTCAAGCGAAGCTTGAAAAAGTCCTCAAAAGCTTGCCAATCGCAATTGGCGGGATTTTTATCCAATGAATATGGAGTAGGATAAAAAATGGTCGTAAACAAACGCAAAAAGAACAGGAAAATGAGAGGCAGCCGCACTTATGGCTGGGGAAGCCCAAAAAAGCACCGGGGAAAGGGGAGCAGGGGCGGTGTGGGAAAATCCGGTATGGGAAAGCGCGGACAGCACAAGATGAGTTTGCTTAATGCTCTTGGAATCAAAAATCTCGGCTCGCACGGATTTATAAGGCCGCGCCAGGAAACCTTTGAGGACAAGGCAATAAATCTCAAAGTAATCGACATGAATACAGACAAATGGCTTGCCAAAAAAATCGCTGTCGAGGAAAAAGGAATGATTTCCATCGACATGGAAAAGCTCGGTTTCAGCAAAGTTCTTGGAGCAGGAACCATTTCGCGAAAAATGATTATTAAGGCAGACAAATTTTCGGAAGGCGCAAAGGAAAAAATAGAGGCAGCAGGCGGCAAGGTTGAGGGTGAAATCATAAAAGAAGAAAAAACCGAGGCGCCGAAATCAGAAAAAAAGGAAACAAAAGCCCCTGCTAAAGTTGCCCAGAAACCTGCAAAAGAGGAGCAAAAGCGCGGCAAATAGCAAAACAGGCACAATACCATCCGCGATTGAGCGACGATGAGCCGAAGAAAAAATGAAAAAGCTATAATTATATATAGCTGATAATTCAAGAATTCTTATCCATTACTACAGGTATATCTCATGGCATTGATTGAATCGATAATAAAGAACATACCGGGAGTCACAAAGCCGGTTGAGAAGCAGAACTTCAAGGCACGCATAAAGTGGACAGCAATAATTCTCATATTATATTTCTTTTTAAGCGAGGTCTATATTTACGGCATCGCACCGTCGCAGCTTTCACAACTGGCCCAGCTTGCTGCACTTATGGGGGCGTCTTTTGGTACGCTAATGACCTTGGGTATAGGGCCTATAGTCACTGCAAGTATCATGCTGCAGCTTTTTGTCGGTTCGGGTATTGTGGGCTGGGACATGACATCGCACGAAGGCAGGGCAAAATTCCAAGGAACACAGAAGCTGCTTGCATACATTTTTGCAATCATAGAATCGGCGGCGTATACGTTTTTGGGAGCAGTGCAGCCAGTTAATTTTCTTCCCCTGACGCTTTTCCTGATAGTCGTCCAGCTCACTCTCGGCGGGTGGCTCGTAATATTAATGGATGAAGTGGTCAGCAAGTGGGGCTTTGGCTCCGGAGTATCGATGTTCATAGCTGCAGGAATCGGAAAGCAGCTCTTTATTTCCATGTTCAATCTCGCAAAATCCGCAACAGGAGAGTTCATAGGAGTGGTGCCTGCACTTTTTGACAACCTGCTTCGCGGAAATGTCGGCCTTAATGTGCTTTCAATTTATCTTGTGCCGATAATTGCAACTCTTTTTGTCTTTATCCTTGTAGTCTATGGGCAGGCTTTAAGAGTCGAGATCCCGCTGGCATTCGGTGCATTCCGCGGATTCGGAAGAAAATGGACGCTTAAATTCATTTACAGCTCAAACATGCCTGTGATTCTTACATCGGCAGTGCTGATAAATATTGAAGTCTGGGCAAAGCTCCTTGCAAAAACAGCAGTAGCAGGGACAACAAAAATGTGCGGGCTTCTCGGATGCTATGAAGGAAACCAGGCAGTGTCCGGGATTGTGCATTATGTTACGCCCCCAAGCCAGTTCATGCTTAACCTGATTAACCTGAACATAATTCCGGACGAAGTAATCAGGGTTATTACATACACGATATTTATGGTGGCGGGCTCAGTCCTGTTTTCAATATTCTGGGTAAACACTTCGGGAATGGATGCGAGAAGCGTTTCAAACCAGATACTGCGCAGCGGCATGCAGATTCCCGGATTCAGGCGCGACCCAAGAATCATAGAGTCCGTGCTGCAAAGATACATCACGCCCCTGGCGGTTTTGGGCGGTGCTTTTGTCGGGCTCCTGGCATCTTTGGCAGATTTCTCCGGCGCGCTGGTTCGCGGTACAGGCTTGTTGCTTACAGTCATGATAATTTACCAGATGTATGAGCAACTTGCAATGCAGCATCTTGAAGATATGAACCCGATGGTACGCAAATTCTTCGAAAAATGAAGAAATATCTCTTAATCATGGAAGGTATTTAAAGCAATGATGAGAGGAATAGTACATGGCCATAACCGAATTTTTCAACAGTATATTTACCCCGCTGATGGCAGGAGGTCCGCTGTTTGCGATAGTGGCGGTTTCGCTCATCATTTCATTTACATCCGCGCTGCTTTACCTCCTCCTTGTTGACCAGCAGAAAATGAGGCGGCTCAAGGCGGAAATGAAGGAATCGCAGGAAAAGATGAAAAAAGCCCAAAAAGAGGGCAACGACAAAGAAATAAAAAGCTTATTTTCAAACAGTATGAAGCTTAACAGCGAGATAATGAACCTTACTCTGAAGCCCATTATCGTGTCCATGATTATCTTTTTCCTGATAATCCCGTGGCTTTACACAAATTATGGTGACATAAACGCGAAAATCGTTGACGGAAAGGGCTCATTTTCGTACAATGGAACAATATATAATATGAGCGTTTCAGATAAGTCATTTCATGGCCCGAATCCCGCCGACAGCAAAACATATACAATCGGCGATAAAGTCAACTTTGCAGGAAAGGTTTGGGGCACATCTTATAAGGCAGACGGGCGCGGGTTTTTCGAGAAGCTGCGCAATGCCCCGGTTTATGGCACGTTTACACTTGAAAACGTACGATACAAGCTGCCGTTTTATTTTCCCGGAGTCGGAAACCAGATTGGCTGGCTCGGGATTTACATAATTGTCTCGATTCCTTCGGCATTGATTTTCAGGAAAATTTTGGGAGTGGATTAAATGAGAACCGGCATAAAAAATATTAGTGGGTTGCTATACGAATTAAAGAAAAATGGCTATGAGCTGGATAGTATAAATCATACCGGCGAAAACTCTTTCAATGCAATTGTAACCTATAAGCACATACCGGCATGCAATATTTCAATAGACTTGGGCGGACAGAGCTATATTGAAGATGTAGAAGAAACGAGTCTGGAACCGAAAGTATTAACAGACTTGTCTGATCGTATCAGCCCATACACATTATCTAAAAGAGACCAATCAAATAATTAATTAAGTGATATCATATGACATCACCAAGAAACAATACAAAATCGGCAATATGGAAGAAGACACGCGTACCTTCAGGCGAGTCACGATTATTTATCAAGCGCAAAAAGGTCAATGCGGCGCACTGCGCAGGATGCGGAAAAGAGCTTGGCGGCGTTCCTTCAGGAAGGCCGTACGAGATGCGAAAGCTGTCAAAAACCGAGAAGCGTCCTGAAAGAATTTATGGCGGCGTGCTTTGCGGAAATTGCGTTAAAGAGAAAATAAAAGGAGAAGTAAGAAAAGTGTGAATGTGATTAAAATGCCATCAATCGAAATCGGCCGCGTCTGTGTCAGGACAGCGGGAAGAGATGCAGGAAAATATTGCGTGATTACCAAAGTTCTGGATAAAAACTTTGTAGAGATTACTGGCCCAAAATCATTGTCCGGGGTTGCGCGGGAGAAATCGAATATCAACCACATCGAAGTTACCGGGGATAAAATCGAGTCAAAATCCGATGCAAAGGACGAGGATGTTCTTAAAGCTGTCGAGAAGGCGGGACTAACGGAAAAATTCAAGGCAGGCGTTAGAATATAAGTATGTCATCCCAGCAAATTCTTGTAAAGCAGGACTCCGCAACCGACGAAAAATACGGCAGTTCTCCTGAAAAACGAAAAATCGAGGACTATGTAAAAAACGGCCTTATCAATCTTGACAAGCCCAAAGGCCCTACTTCTCATGAAGTTGCTGCATGGGTGCGAAATATCTTTTCTCAGTTTGGCGTTACAAAAGCAGGACATTCCGGGACACTGGACCCAAATGTTACAGGAGTCCTGCCAATAGCGCTCCAGAATTCGGTCAAAATAATCCCTGCACTTATCCGCGCGCCAAAAGAATATGTCGCAATAATGCATCTGCACAAGCCGGTTTCCGAAGATATCATTCGCCAAACTTTCCGGAAATTTACCGGCGAAATAGAGCAGATGCCTCCGAAATTAAGCGGGGTAAAAAAGCAATTGCGAAAGCGCAACATATATTACCTCAAAATCCTTGAGATTGACGGACAGGATGTGCTTTTTCGTGTCGGATGCGAGGCAGGAACTTACATAAGAACGCTATGCGTCGACTTTGGTAAATCGCTTGGAATAGGCGCACATATGCAGGAACTTCGAAGGACAAAAGCAGGAAATTTCGAGGAGTCTGATTCTGTAAACCTGCAGGCTGTAAAGGATGCTGTCGAATTTTATCTTAAAAATAATGACGAATCCGAATTAAGAAGGGTTGTTCTTCCGCTTGAATATGGCGTCCGGCATCTTGAAAAGATATTCATAAAAGACAATGCAGTGTCCGCGGTTTCAAACGGTGCTCCGCTTCATGTGGGCGGAATATCGAAATTGACGGATAAAATCAAGCCTGATGAAATGATTGCGATCATGAGCCTAAAAGGCGAGCTTGTTGCATTCGGAAGCGCAGAGATGAATTCAGAGCAAATAATGAAAAGTGAAAGGGGAATTGCGGCAAAGATAAATCGCGTTGTTTTGCAGGCAGGAAAGTATCCGAGAACGTGGTAGGAATTAGGACATGGAAGATATATAAAACCAGATAGCCAAAAGATAATAATGAAAAACACATCTCAAAAGAAAGATACGAAAGAAATGCACGGCTGCTGCAACTGTCATCCAGGACACGGGATGGTTATGTTCGGCATTTTGCTGATGGTATTCGGCTTGTTTTGGGAAAGATTCGATTTCCCCACAGCGCTTATACTTCTTGGAGGAATACTGACAATCAAAGGAATTCTTCTTGCGCTTTTTAAAAAGAGCGGATAAAACAAATAATCAACTAGTCATGAAAATCGTTGTGCATACGGTTCCGATTTTCAAACCCTCGAAATTCACTCCGCAATAAATTACGGAGTTTCAAATATTCAAAGTGAATAATATGTCAGTCCCAAAAGATTTACTGGATATAATGGCATGCCCCAAATGCAAGGGCGATGTGAAAGAGCAGTGCATGTTCATAACCTGCACAAAATGCGGGCTTGCTTATCCTGTGCTAGACAATAGCATACCCGATATGCTGATTGATGATGCAGTACCGCTTGAGCGGGCGAAAAAGGCAGGGTTTAAGCACCCGATAAAAATATGATTGAAGTTTTCTTTCAGCAGCTTTTTAAGCATCCAAAATAAGGTTTCTGTATGGCAAAAAGTTCGAAATATTCAGCAAACATAATAGAAAGAGCAAGCACAAAGAAGCTCGTAAAAAGCGAATCTATCGAAGGAATTGCAATTTCAGGATACGACTTTAACAAAGGTGTTGATTACAAAAAAATAATAAGAAGCTTCGCAAGTACAGGGTATCAGGCATCTCACTTCTCTCAGGCAATGGCAATAGTAAACAAAATGATAGAAGAAAAGGCAACGATATTCCTGGGGTACACCTCGAATATGGTAAGTTCAGGCCTCAGGGACGTATTCAGGTATCTCGTACAGCACAAAATGGTTAATGTTGTTGTGACAACTGCCGGCGGCATAGAAGAAGACATCATGAAATGCTTCGGCGATTTTATTCTGGGGGATTTCAGGGCTCCCGGAAGCATATTGCATGAAAAAGGCATCAACAGGATAGGCAATATTTTTGTTCCGAATGAGCGCTACGTGGAGCTTGAGGCGTTTGTCCAGCCGATTCTCGAGGAGCTGTGGCTGGAGCAGGAAAAAAGCGGCAGGCTTGCAAGTCCGTCGGATATTATCTGGAAACTTGGCGAAAAAATAAACGACGAGCGAAGCATATGTTATTGGGCTTGGAAAAACAAGATAAGAATATATTGCCCGGCATTAACAGACGGCGCAATAGGGGCGAACATTTATATCTTCAAATCAAGGCATTCCAAATTTGTCCTCGACGTCGCAGAAGACACCAAACTGCTGAACGATTCAACAGCAGGCCCGGAAAAAACAGGGGTCGTAATACTGGGCGCAGGGATTATAAAGCACTCTATTTTGCAGGCAAACATATTCAAAAACGGCGCGGATTACGCAGTGTATATCAACAACGCGCAGGAGTTTGACGGCAGCGATGCCGGTGCAATGCCTGATGAAGCAGTTTCATGGGGCAAGATAATCTCAAATTCAGATAGCATCAAAGTATTCGGGGATGCGACAATACTGTTCCCGCTTTTGGTTGCGGAAACGTTTGCAAATCGCCCTAATCCAAAGCTTTAATACGGTTTCTCTTTTTCTTTTCCAAAGAAAAAGAGACAAATCACGAGCGACTCGCGCTTCGCGCAAGTCACATGTTATAAACTTTAAATAGCTGGTAGACTTATTCTAATAAGCTATTGCGCCAGAATCGCATAGCTCGGTAGTGCGCCGGTCTTGAAACGAGGTTCCACAGAACCTCGAGCACTGGTGTGACATTCGCTTCATGGAAATTCTTGCGAATTTCCAAGCTTTTCAACCCAGAATAACAATGAATGGTTGAAAATCGCGAAGTCACAGAATCTCGCACTTTTGAAAACGCTTCGCGTTTTCGCGGTTTTTCTTTATGAAAAACCTAAAAGTGCTCGACTTTGTGATTAAGCTCACCGTCACATTAGAAAATGCTAAATACAAGCAAACCGGTGTCTGAAAGGACTCGCAGGTTCGAATCCTGCTTCTGGCGTTTTTAACCATTCATAATATCATTGGGTTCAAAAGCTTGGAACCTTGTTCCATGACTTTCGCCATTCGCATTATGATTTGGGCGAAGACACTACATTGTCTTTATAAATCTATCGCCTCATATAATGTATGTTCCAAACCATTCACCAAATGCATTGGGTTTGAAAGCTTGAAAATCTTTGATTTTCATGATTCCACCGCATGAATCAACTGAATCGCGGTTCCGTATATTGCTGAACAAGGTTCTTATACGGGCAAAAAATCGGCGCATGTCTTCAATTCTGAATTGAAGGGCTTAATCAAAAGGGTTAGGTTTGCGAGTTCTGATTTTTAATTAATATAATTGATAATACGTTTGATGGTTGAATTATGGATCCCAAGAAAGAGGCAAAAAAAGTGGATAAGGAATCCCAGGCTGTCGCAGAGAAGTCTGTCAAAAAAGAGAAGGAGAAGGCAGGAAGATCAGAAGTTAAGCGCGACGCAAGGCAGATTATCAGAATTATGTCCACAGACCTTGACGGGGCAAAGAAAATCAAGACCGCTCTTTGCAGTGTTCGCGGTGTCAGTTATAATTTTTCGCATGCAGTGCTCTTTGCAGCAAAAATCGACGGCGAGCGCAAGCTAGGTGAGCTAAGTGAAGCAGACATCGAAAAAATAGAGTCGATTGTCAAGGAGCCTCAGAAAGCAGGTATTCCTACATGGATGCTTAACCACCAGTTCACTTACAAGACCGGCGAAACAAAGCACTTCACAGGAGCAGACCTTATGGTAACTCTCCGTGACGAGCTGAACAGGCTCAAGAAGATACGCTCTTACCGCGGTGTGCGCCACGAAGCAGGGCTGCCTGTACGCGGACAGAGAACAAGAACCTCCGGAAGAAAGGGCGTTAAAATCGGCGTTGTAAGGAACAAGGAGCTGCGCGAGAAGGCAAAAGGCGGCGACGAGAAGA
>CABMCT010000014.1 GCA_902384675.1 uncultured archaeon
AAATTCATCCAGAGTCTTTCCCCATTCTTTCTTGAAATACGCGACATGAAGCGGTACGCCGAGCTTTTTGCACAGCGCTTTGGCATGCTTCTCTGTCCGGTAGCCTTTGATGCCTTCGTTTATAAGAATTGCCGACAGTTTGATGTTCCTGCGCTCCTTAAGTATCGAATGAAGAATATAGAGCAGCGCGCAAGAGTCCTTTCCGCCCGAAAGCCCCACTGTAATGTGCTTTTTTCTGTCGATTAATTTGTTCTCGCGGATTGTGCGCTTGACAATCCGTTCGAATGAGCGGATGAAATGCCTTCTGCACAAAGCGCGGCCTTCGTAGCGGCGGAAAATTACGGCGGGTTTTGAACAGTAGGAACAGTGCATAAAATACGTTTCGCGCGGAGTATTAAATAGTTGAATTTACTTCAGAAAGCAATACTCGCCACTCTTCGGGTGAAAGGAATATCTTGCAGTCCTCTTTTCCGTAGTCTCCGGGACCTTTTTTTCTTTCGATGAAAACCCCTCCGTCAGGGCTGTGATGTATGCTTGTTTTTTCGTCAGGCTTAAAATACCCGTCATCAGGTAAACTAAGAATAGCATTGACATAATTTATGATTGGTGCTAAAAGCCCCGAATCGTTCCCAGTGCCGCTTTTCTCTTCTTTCTTTTTGCGCCATTTTTCAAAGTAGCATATGTAGGTTAGAGGCATATTCTGCGCATAATCCCAACGAAAGTCTTGCGGAACACCATATCGGTGTCTGGAAGGTATTAGCTGCATACCGAAAAAAAGTTTTTTTTCGCCGCTGTTCATCGTTATTATGTCAGCTTTGTTAGGGTCATATACAAACGGACCACATTTGGCATTGAGCATATGATTTGTTGCCATAGAAGATTTTTAAATGATTCTGACAGGCCATTTTCGCAAGAAGTGCCGATTTCTTTGGTTTGGATACCGTAATACTTAGGTATTTATATAATTGCTATCTTATGTCCGATTTCTATCTTTCCTTTCTCAATCGCCCCCTCCGGCAATTCAATCAGTATATCAGCATCGCGCTTGGGCGCAAGGTAGGGCGTGAACGGCATAACGCTTTTGTACAAATCAACCACTGTGCCATTGCGCAAGTACACCACATCTATAGGGAAAAAGACAAAGAACATATGTATTGCCGCAGAACTCCTGGATGCCCTTCCGAAATCAAATACAAGCGCGTAATCCACCTTTTCTCGAAACATCAGGCCGCGAAGTTTGCTAAATATAGTTTTTGCAAAAACAACTTTTTCACAAATGATTTTTTTAGTCGTCCGGTTGATAAGCTTCATCTATCTCCCTTCCATTGTGCTAAAGAATTGAATAAATCAATTTTCCCAATTTTTCCGCGTCATGGATAATTTCCCCGCTTTCCGGCAGGAGGTCAGATCCTATAAATTTTTTCTTATCCAAACCGTTGTCTATATTTAGCGGCTCAAGTGCAAGCGGATGCTCTTTCTTATGCTTTGCTATTCTTTCTTTTGAAGGAATTTTATTGTTATAAATCACAAAATCCAGGGCGCATCCAAGGCATTTTTCTGTTTCTTTGACAAAATCCATAACCGAAAAATTATCAGTTTCGCCGTGTTTTGTCATCAGGTTGCATACAAGAATTTTTTTCGCCTTTGTCTTTTGCATTGCTTCTTTTGCTCCTTCAGGAATAATGCATGGAATCAGGGAAGTATACAAATCCCCCGGGCCTATAATAATCGCGTCTGCTTTCTGTATTGCCTCAAGCACAGGCGGGTAAGCAGAAGCTTTTGGCTCCAGATAAATGCTTTTGATTTTCATGCATTTTCTTCGCTTTTCCGGAACATCGATTTTATCTTCGCCGATAACGGTTTTTCCGTTTTGGAGCTCTGCGCAAAGATGAGCATTATCAATAGTTGCCGGCAGCACTTTTCCTTTCACTTCCATGAATTCGTGCAATATTTCAAGCACTTTCTTGTAATCCTTTAGGCTAGTTTGGAGGCCTGCGATAAAGATATTGGCAAAGGTGTGCCCTTTGTTCCCGTTGCCAAAACTTTCATGCCCGAACCTGAAATTCCACAATTCTTTTTTCCACTTGGGTGCTTCTGATAATGCTAAAATATGCCGTCGGATATCTCCCGGGGGCAGTATGCCAAAATCCTGTCTTAATTGCCCTGTCGAGCCGCCATTGTCTACCATAGTAGCAACAGAAGCGATGTTGACAGGATATTTTTTCAGCGGCATAAGGACTGCCCTTGGCATCGCGTTCCCGCCGCCAAAACAGACAATGTTTTTTGACATATACCCACCATTCCATTTTAAGGCTTATATTCAATTGCGCACTTTTTTAATATGATATTTGCAATTGAATAGATTGCGAATTTAAGCACACATAAGATATTTATCAAACCTCCTTAAATTCGCAATATATCACTTTCGCTAATGCAGACCCAAGTTCGGAAAGCGATTTTATCGTAAAATCTGCTGCTTTATCGGTATTATTCTCTGAAATAAGAACCGTTTTTATTCCGAGCTTTTTTGCAGGTGTGATGTCGCGCTCAATAGAATCGCCTGCAACAACCGCCTCTTGCGGCGGAATTTTCAGTTTATCCAGCGCGATTTTAAAGTAATTTTCGCTTGGCTTCAGTTCCCCCGCGGTTTCGCAGCTTACAATGAATTTGAAGTATTTCCTCCACTTCCCGAAAACACGATTCAGTTTCATTTCAAGGAACGGCTCGCATTCATCGCTTGCAATTGCAAGAGTGTACTTTTTTTGAAGCGCAGCAATAGTTTTTTTGGCGTCTTTTTCATATTCCAAGTCAGTAAGAACCTGTTTTCTGAAAATATCCAGCGCGTTTTTTATGGCTTTTTCTGATATGCCTTTTCCAACGCCGAACTGCGAAATAACTATCCTGAGGCTGTATTCGCGGCTTCTTTTTTCTGTGCTTTGCGCGTCTTTGGAGTTAAGGATTTCTTTGACGCAATTCTTCCACGCGCGCTCAAAAGCCTCTCTATTGATTCCTGTTTCTTTAGAAATATAATCAAACATCTTCGCATACGCGTTCTTGGTCACGACCTTGTAAAGCGTGTGGTCTGCATCGAAGATAATGGCTTTGAGCATAGTATATTTTGGGTTTTGGGTTTTAATAGCCTTTAAAGATTACAGATACTCAGCCGCTAATGCGGTATTTTATTCTAATTGGGCTTTCGCCGACTTCGCATTTCCTACCTATTTTTTTGAATTTGTCCTGAAGAAGCGCCCTGTAGCCGATCACCAGAAAATCCTCTTCGCAAATCTGTTCATAATCGTAACTATCGCATAAAGAAATACTCCGATTAAAATCCTGAGAACTTTTAGAGCTTATTTTTATCACATTAGTGTGCATTAACTCTCCAAATCTGCTTCTGCCATGGTATTTATCTTTTTCAATTTCGGTTATGCCGCTTAAATATACCGGAGTTTTATAAGATGTCCATGGCTCTTTTTCAATATAAATTACATCTTTTCCATTTTCCTTTGCATCCAAAAGCTCTTGTTCAATTTCGTCAATTTGGCTTCCTTCAAACTTTATAATTTTCATTTTTATCACCACATAATAGATACTACTTATCAGTTGCATTTATTATAGACTGACATATATTTACCTTTTTCCTCATTTTTGCCTTAAAAAAAGAACAAATATATAAATTCCATTTAATAAAATTAGTTTATGTTATTCGATAGCTTCAATAAACCTAAAAAAATAAGCCAAATAGACGCGCTTGACAGGAAAATCCTGAATCTTCTTTCCGATAACAGCAGGCGCAAACTTATCGATATTGCGCGCGAACTCGGCCTTTCCATACCCTCGACAAAGGCAAGAATCGGCCGCCTGGTGGACGAGAAGATAATCACCAGATTCACAATCCATGCAGATACCGAAAAAACAGGAATGCCGATAGGCGTCCATGTCCGGGTAAAGCTGAATAAAATCACAGAGGCGCGGCAGAACGAGTTTATCGCCCACCTTAAGAAAAACAAAAACGTAATTGATATTTTCTCCATTATCGGCCAATACGACCTCCTGCTTGTGGTTATTGCAGAAAGCTCAACAGAAATAAACAAAATACTCTTTAAAATACGCCATGATTTTACTGATATAATTTCTGACTGGGAAACGAATTACATAATGGAAATATACAAGCTGGAAGAATATAGTTATTAGAAATTAGAAAAACAAAAACCTCCGGCTCTTCACCGGAGGCCTAAATCGTTCTCTAGTATTCCCCGCCCATGCCACCCATACCGGGCATTCCTTCAGGCATTCCGCCGCCCTTTGACAGCTTTGAGGCCGAGATGACATCGTCTATTCGCAATATCATTTCTGCAGCCTCTGATGCGGATTTTATCGCCTGCGTCTTGATTTTGAGCGGCTCTATGACATTGATGGCCTTCATGTCGCTGATTGTGTTTTTCATCACATCAACGCCTGCAGTTATTATGCCTTTCTCATGCCTTGCGCGCAATTCGACCAGAATGTCAATCGGGTCCAGTCCCGCGTTTTCTGCAAGCGTTCGCGGTATCACTTCAAGCGCATTTGCGAATGCATTGACCGCCAATTGCTCCCTGCCGCCGACCTGGTCAGCGTATCTTCGAAGCTCTTTTGCAACCTCTGCTTCAGGAGCCCCGCCGCCTGCGACCATGAATCCGACTTCAAGGCCTGCTGCAACGCATTTTACTGCATCGTCCATTGCGCGATAAATTTCCTCGACCACGTGCTCGGTTCCTCCGCGCACAAGTATTGAAACTGCTTTTGGTTCCTTGCATTCCCGCACAAACGTCATTGCCTCCCCGCCGACTTTTGTTTCCTCAACAAGGCCTGCGTATCCTAAATCTGATTTCTCGAGGTCGTCAAGGCTTGTTACGATTCTTGCGCCGGTTGCTCTTGCAAGCGCGTCAATGTCTGATTTTTTCACTCGCCTTGCTGCGAAGATTCCCTTCTTTGAAAGGAAGTGCTGTGCCATGTCGTCAATGCCTTTCTGGCAGAACAGGACATTTGCGCCTGATGCAGCGATTTTCTCGACCATTGTTTTGAGCATTTTTTCCTCTGATTCGACGAACGCCTGTAATTGCGAAGGGTCTGTAATCCTTATCTGCGCGTCTGTTTCTGTTTCCTTGATTTCAAGGGCAGCATCGATAAGCGCGATTTTTGCGTCCTTGACCCTTGAAGCCATTCCGGAGTGCACGCGCTCTTTGTCGACAATAATTCCCTTGATAAGCTCTGTCTCATCAGTGCTGCCTCCTGCTTTCTTTTCCATTTTCAGGTTGTCAAGGTTGATGATGACTTTGTTTCCGTTTTTTTCCGCAATTGCGACAACGCCGTCAACAGCGATTTTCGCCAGGTGCTCGCCTGCTGATTCCGCGCTTTTTCCTGTCATTGAAGTTATAGCGAGGTTTTTAAGAACTTCCTTGTCGTTTAACGTAAGAGGCATTGCGATTTTCTTGAGTATTTCAAGCGACTTGTTTTTTGCAAGCTTGTATCCTGCCGCGATTATTGTCGGGTGGACGTTCTGGTCAAGAAGTGCTTCGGATTCCTTGAGAAGCGCGCCTGCCAAAATTACTGCAGTTGTTGTCCCGTCGCCGACTTCCTTGTTCTGGGTTTTTGCGACCTCGACCACCATTTTCGCTGCGGGATGCTCGATTTCCATTTCTTCGAGGATTGTGACGCCGTCGTTTGTTATTACAACGTCGCCGATTGAGTCTGTCAGCATCTTGTCCATGCCTTTGGGCCCCAGAGTCGAGCGGACAGCATCTGCCACTGCGCGCGCTGCTGCTATGTTCTGTCTCTGCGCAGTGCGCCTGTTGTCCTTAAACGCCCCCTCGGGCAGTATGAAAATCGGTTGTCCTTGACCTGTTTGATTTGCCATATTTTACACCTTTATAGAATAAACGCTTAATAGAACTCAAAGAACGTTATCCAGTAGACAGATAAGTGGGTATTAATCTTTAAAAAACTTACTTTATATTCAACCGCACATATTTTTATGAAATTCTATATTGCGGTCGAATAGATAGTGAATTTAAGCACTATAAAAAAGATACATATCAAAAGTTCTTAAATTCACTTTACTTCAATCCATTCATTCGGGAGGCTTCCTAAAGACGTATGCGTAATCGCATCTATCAACTCCTTTTTAACAGAATATCCTGCCGGTAATTCGCCCGGGGTACGTTTTTCAGGAGGCACTTTTACTATTAATTCGTACATTTCCAATATTTCCCTGCAGCGATCAATTTTCGTTAATTTTTCAGAAGCAGCATCTACAAGCTTGGAATATGCTTCAACTTCGCTGCCATCGGCATATAAACCCATAAATTTTTCTAATTGTTCTTTGGATAAACCCGGCTCTTCTTGTTTTAGCGTCAGGGTCCATCGGCCGTGGTATATGCCGTTGAGTATTTCCTTTGCTATGCGGACTCCTTCTTCAGCGTCTTGTTTTTGTTCTGTGTACTCCGTTTTTGAGGAGTCATCCAAATCTGCGCTTTCAATTACCAGTATTGCATTTTTTATTCTCGATCGTGGAGAAAGGCCCTTTTGTATACGGGCTTTTTCGACCATAGCATGAGTATATGATTCCGACTTGCTCCCCTCCCTCTGCATTTGCATGGCATTAATAATTTCACCTGTAATGTCTTTTTCTACAGGAGCCTTTTTTTTAATTTGACCGTAAAGAGCTGCTTTAGGTACATTAGGCAAATCGATTAAAGTATATCCGCTCGGTATAACCTCCGTCCCAAACTCGATCTTTTTTTCTAAGAATGGAATCGCGCTGTAAGGTATACTGCTAAAACGTGAAGCGTACACATCCAACACTTTACCTTCATTATGTGCTTCAACGATGACCTCTTCGGGAATATGATACTTTTCAGAGAACGTTCTGTCTCTGACAAATCTTCCATTGCGAAAAGTGGCCTTTTTTTCATTCAAAATGCGATAAAATTCCTTCTGCGCTTCAACAATGTCTCTCATAACACCTTAAATCTTATTCGTATGCAATCTTTATAAGCTTTTAGTGATTTAACTACGATTAAGTTATGATAGTGTGCTGAGATAGCCGGTCTATAGTTAAATATCCATTCCCCCAAACTATCTTATGCTCACCGAAAAATACCGCCCCAAAACCCTCAAGGAGTTTGCAGGCAATGGCACTGCGATAACTGAAATTCTTGCATGGGTGAAGAACTGGAAAAATGAGCCCAAAAAAATCCTTCTCATTCACGGAAAGCCCGGGGTCGGCAAAACCACATTGATAGAATTAATTGCAAAAGAGCTGAATTATCATCTTCTTGCGACAAACGCATCCGATATGCGTTCTGCAAAGGCGCTGCATGAGGGATTCGGCCATGCGCTGGAGCAGCAATCGCTTTTTTTCCGCGGAAAACTTGTTTTGTTCGACGAGGTCGACGGGCTTTCATCAGGCGACCGCGGCGGGGCAGGCGAGATTCTTAAAATCGCAAAGACCTCCAAATTCCCGATAATTCTTGTTGCAAACGACATCTACGAAAGAAAGCTTGATTCCCTTAAAAAAGCAGGCAAGGTGGTTGCGTTCCATAGCATCTATCCCGCAACAATCGAGAAGCGGCTAAAAGAAATCTGCGCTGCAGAAGGCGTTACCTGTGACGAAAAAATATTCAAATCAATTTCTGCGTCTGCAGGCGGGGACCTGAAAGCGGCAATAAACGACCTTGAAGTTATCCTGAAAGGAAGGACTGCAGTTCTTTACGACGACTCGAAAATTCTGACATACCGCGACGCAGAAAGGTCTGTGCAGGACGCGCTTAAAATAATATTCAAGACAATGTCAGCGGATGTTGCAAGCGACTCGATGCGGGATGTGGAGAAGCCGGTGGACGAGATGATACAATGGGTTCGCGAAAATATACCTGTTGAATACGAGCGGGCAGATGATGTGGCGCGGGCATATAATGCGCTATCAAGGGCGAATGTTTTCATGGGCCGTATTGTGCGCCAGCAGTACTGGGATTACATGAGCTATGCAGGACAGCTTGCAAGCGTCGGCGTGGCCATGGCAAAAAAAGAGAAATATTCAAAATTCGTGCTTTACCGCTTTCCAGGCCGTATTGCAATGATGGGCAGGAGCAAGATTGAAAGAGCAGAGCGAGAGCGCTTTGCGGCAAAACTGGGAGAGCACCTGCATTGCGGAAGGCGGGCTGCGCGCGAATACCTGCCTTTGCTTAAAGTTCTCCAGAATAAGATGCCGCAGGATTACGAGGCGTTTATTACAGAAATTGGAGTTCATGAAACCGGTGACGAATCAGAAGAAGACTTATAATAAAATCAGAACCTTTCATTCCGTTCAGAGCCGTTAAAGCCCGTTCATCCGTTCAAGGATTCCATTAATTGCCGGTTCTACGCTTCCAAATCCCGGTTCTTTTTCTTTTCTTCATCTTCATGACTTTGGTGGCTTATTGCTCTTCCGGCTCTCTCGTCATCAAATTGCGGCTTGCTCGGAGATGTTGTGCGTTCTGCCTTCAAATTTCTTCCTCTTTTCCAGGCTCCTCTTCATTCGGCCTGTCCTGTTGACATTTTTCCGGGTCTCGCATAGTAATCACCTCGTTTTATTTTTTCTATCGCTGCTCAGCCCGTCTCCCGCCGCCTTTCCTGCCGAGTTCGGCGTAGCCTCTTGGGCCTAGCGCTTCTTTCCTTGCCTCCCCGCCCTTCCTGCCAATTTGGTGGTAGAACTCTCTGCCGTGGGTCTTTGCAGTTGTTTCTCCTCCTTTCCTGCCCGCTTCCTCGACAGTCATTTTCTTTTCTTCTTTTCCGGTTCGTCCATATTAATCACCTGTGTTTGCAGTTTTACCGTCTTCCTGCCTTTTTTCCGCCTTTACGGCCTATTTCCTGGTAAAATTCACGGCCATGTGTTCTTGCGGTTGCCTCCCCGCCTTTACGGCCTGCTTCTGATTTCTTCATGTTTTTTCGTGGCATAAATTCACCTCTTTCATACTCCCGTTCAAAATCCCTGTATTTAAATGTTTTTGACATCGACAGGACCACGTCGTTCATCGCCGAGAGCTCCGCTAGCCAAAATGGATGCCGGCCAATCCAGGCAGAGCAAGAATCAGGTGCCGGGAAGATTAAAGGAATTCCTGGATTCGCTATATATACTTTCCCCCACCAAATACTATGATATGTCATCCAAGGCAATGGCATCAAATACCCCCCTGATTTACTCGCTTCCAAGAAAAGTCAAGATCCTTGTCACTCTCTTGTTCTTTGTGCTGGTTTACAGTATTGTAGGCCATGTCCTGATTTTTAAGATGAGCATACTAGACGCATTTGTCGAAACCGTAAGCACGCTTGCGCTGCACTATACCGTGGCTTCGACAGCCATAGGCGAAGCATTCCAGGTTTCTGTTGTCCTTTTCGGGGTCATAGCGCTCTGGTGGACTGTATGGACGACTTTTGATTTGATAGTCGAGGGAAAATTCAGGGAATATTTTTCGGAGGTGAAAGTAATGTCTGATATAAGCAAATTGAATTGCCACTACATTATCTGTGGCGCAGGAAGAGTGGGGCTTCATATTGCAAAGCTTCTTGCGCTTGAAAAAAAGCCGTTTGTTCTCGTGGATATACATGAAGACGATTCCGAGAACGCGAAGAGAAAAGGTTTTCTTGTCGTTAAAGGAGACCCTATCGAGGAAGAGACCCTTATGAAATGCGGGCTGACGCATGCAAGGGCATTGATAGCGGTGATGTCCGAGACAGAGAAAAATATTCTTGCAACGCTTATCGCAAAGCAGTTCAATCCGAACATAAAGGTTTATGCAAGGACAGAGAAAGAGGAGCTTATCAACACATTAAAGAAAGTAGGCGCAGACCACGTGATAATGCCAGAGGCCGCAGGGGCAATAGACATTTCCAGGGCAATAAGCCGCGACGAGAAAGAATGCGAAGATGAGGAGCGACAGCACAGCAATTCGAGGCAATCGCGATGGAGCGACGATGAGGAGGAGGAACGAAAGCGCGGGAAAACGCAGGATTCGCGATTGAGCGACGATGCGCGCAATATAAAAGCGAAAATGACGAATAAAGTCTGATTATGCGACGGCTTACTTTTTTTCCGACAGAGAAGAACTCCCTCCATTACTGGACGCATTTTAAGAATCCGCTTGTTGTTACGCGGAATTTTATTGTCATAGAGTTCTGCAAGTATGTCCCGTCGATGGCGGTTCGGCGCGCTTTTCTTCGCCTTATCGGCATTAAAATCGGCAGGGATACGTCGGGTGCGCTCGGTGTGCAGCTTGACATATTCTTCCCGGAAAAAATAGAAATCGGGGACAACACAATAATAGGGTATCATTCGACAATTCTATGCCATGAGTTTCTTGTACCTGGTTTGCGGACAGGGCATGTGAAAATCGGGAATAATGTTCTTGTCGGCGCAAATTCAACAATCCTGGCAGGGGTGGCGGTTGGAGACAGCGCAACAATTTCTGCAATGAGCCTTGTAAATAAAGACGTAAAAGCAGGAGATTTTGTAGGCGGGGTGCCTGCGAGGAGGCTTCGCGACAAAAAGCTACAATCCGCGAAGCCAAGCGAGGAGAAAAAATTGAAGAGAAATTCTAAATAACGGCTCTTTTGCAGTAACTTGTACTGAGATATTGCCCTGTATACGATCTTTTTACTTTTGCCACTTCTTCAGGCGTACCTTCAGCGATGATTTCGCCTCCTTTATCGCCGCCTTCAGGTCCTAAATCAATTATATAATCCGCGCTTCTTATAACATCCAAATTATGCTCGATAACAAGAACAGAATTTCCATTATCAACCAGATTATGTAAAATAGTAAGTAACCGCTCTATATCTGCAAAATGCAAGCCTGATGTCGGTTCGTCCAATACATAGAATCCTCCTTTTTTATGTAGCTTACTGGCCAGTTTCAGCCTTTGCGACTCGCCGCCAGATAATGTATCAAGCGTTTGCCCAAGGCTCAAATAACCAAGCCCGACATCAATAAGCATTTTTAACTTTGTTCTTAAGTCTGCATGTTCAAAAAAGTTTAATGCTTCTTCTGCAGTCATTTCTAAAATCTCAGAAATGTTCTTTCCTTTATACAGGTAACTCAATGTCTTTTTAGTATATTTCTTTCCATCGCAAGTTTCGCAAATGGTTTTTACCGGTGCCATGAAATGCATATCAATTTTATTGTAGCCCAGGCCATCACAGTCAGGGCATGCTCCTTCGCTGTTCGAACTGAATAAGGACTTGCTTACTTTATTTTCTTTGGCAATAATCTCCCTAATTATATCGAGAGCGCCTGAGTATGTGGCAATGTTTCCGCGCGGGGAAGAACCGATTTGAGCCTGGTCAACAAACACAAGTTTGTCATTATATTTTTTTACAAAAACTTCATTCACAAGGGTACTTTTCCCAGATCCTGATACGCCGGTTACTGCAGTGAAAACGCCAATCGGGATTTTAACCGAGATATTCTTTAAATTATGAATGGTCGCATTATTTATCTGGAAGAATCCTTTCGGTTGCCTGCGGGCGGTTCTTGCGTGGATTTTGAGTTTGCCGCTTAAATATTTTCCAGTCAAGGATTCCTTACGTTCCATTATCTGTTGTGGTGTTCCGGCAGCAATAATCTGTCCGCCAAACCTGCCGGCACCCGGACCTATCTCTATTATATAATCGGATTTAAGCATTACATGCGCGTCATGTTCAGTAACAATCACTGTGTTTTGTCCATCCCTGAGTTTTTTCAATATGTTGATTAAATTATTTGTGTCACGAGGGTGCAGCCCGGCAGTAGGCTCATCAAGGATATAAATAATCTCGATTAAATCGCTGCCAAGTTCTCTTGCAAGCTTTATTCTCTGGGCTTCACCGCCTGAAAGAGTATCAACAGAACGATTCAAAGAAATATAGCCGACACCAACATCGATTAGGGCTTTAAGCAATTGAGACATCCTGGCGGCAATTGGCTTGGCTATCGGATTATCTAATTTATTTAATTCTTTTACCAGCTCATCTATGGGCAAATTAGCAAAATCGCCAATCGTTTTGCCATTTATTTTCACGGACAAAGCTTGCTCATTTAGCCTTGTGCCGCCACAGGCAGCACATGGTTTAGTAACCCAAAATAAAGCCTCATTCTTATGCTTTGCTTTTGATATGCCACGTAAATCTTTTGCACGATTTATCAGTTGATTTACTATGCCCGTCCAACTGTATGATTGTACGAAACCCTGTGCGCTATTTTTCAATTTTATTTGCGGCGAATATAGCAAGAAATCAAGTTCCTCTCCTAAAAAGTCCTTTATGGGTTTATCAAAATCAATTCGGCCGGTTGTTTTTAAGATGTTCATATACCTGCTGCCGGGCTTATAAAGCGTGTGCTTAATCGCGCCTTGATTTAAAGTCTTTTGGAAATCCGCTAGCGAGTTTGGATCTATCGTGACCTCTATGCCCATTCCTTTACATGCTTTGCAGGCTCCAAGCGGATTGTTGAACGAAAAATGTGCCGCACTAAGTTTGTCTGAGCCGATTCTGGAAAACAATAATCGAAGATAAGTATACAGCTCGGTTGTAGTGCCAACAGTAGACCTTTGGTTGCCGGATAGCTGCCTTTGCTCAATCATTATAGTTGAAGAAAGCCCTTTAATCTCGTCAATATTAGGTTCCTCTGTTCTCTGGAGTAATCGTGCTGCATATGTGTTTAAAGAGTCCAAATACTGCCTTTGCCCTTCTGCATAGATAATATCGGAAGCAATTGTCGATTTGCCGGAGCCTGAAACTCCGACCAAGCAGGTTATTTTATTTCTTGGAATTTCAACATTTATGTTCTTGAGATTATGTTCCTTTGCGCCGGTGATTTTGATTACATTCATATATTTAAATCAAAATTTGCATTTTAAATCCTTAATTGCACCTTGCGAAAACCATAAATATCACTTCTCAAAAATCTCAATCACAATCTCATTGTTCCTGCGCGCCGTAATTGTGTCAAGCGCATAGCACGCCTTCTCCATATTGTCGCACATTTCCCTCGCCTCCTCTTTTTCTGCCCGGTTTGTCTGCAGCATGAAAGAGCTGATTTTTACAGGAAACAGCTCGACGCGCTTTATTTTCTTATCATCTATTGTTACAATGAATATGAATGACTGGTCATTGCTAAAATAGGTGTATCTGTCTGTTGCATAATCATCGATAAAGTCTCCTGCATCGTACATTATCAGCTTGTTCCCGTAAACCTCGATTCCCTGCGGTACGTGATTGCTGTGCCCCCAGTAAATGTCTGCGCCCAAATCAATTATTTTATGCGCGAAATTGACATAGAATTTTGACGGCTTTGTCCTGAAATGCGGCCCCACATGCGCTGCCACAATGACAATGTCTGAGTTTTTCTTTGCGTTTTGTATGCTTTTTCTTAAGATTGCTTCGTATCTTTTTGTCAGCCTGAGAGGAACATAAAACACTCCTGGCCTGCCATTTTCTGCAGCAGGAACCCCGTGGTCCCTGCTCTGTTTCGGCATTTTCTGTGCCTTTGTTTTTCTGATTGGCAGTATTTTTTCCCACGGCGCGTCTTCCATATGCATTGTCACAGAAGAAACATCATTGCGCAATAATTTTCCTTCTGCCTCCCATTCAGGCTCGTTGTCTGTAAGCGAAATAATGGCAATTTTAAAAGTCGCAGACGACTTTGAAAAGCTTGAAATCGCAGGTTTCATGATTGTTGTATCATTCTTCTTTACTATTGCAGGAGCAGAAGCTTCGGATAAATTTCTACCCACACCGGAAAAAGCTATATCTGCATCCCTGAGCCTTTTTGTCATGTCCAGCATTGCGTCGGTGTTGTAGTCCAGTGTGTGGTTGTTTGCAAGGGATACGTAATCTATTTTCGCTTTTCTAAGCACTTTTATTGCAGACGGATGGGCGCGAAAGTGGAATATTTTCTGTTCCGGGGACCATGGCATTCCTTTATCAGAAATCACGCATTCAAGGTTTGCGAATCTTAAGTCTGCTCTCTTTAGAACATCCAGCGTGCTGCCCCAGACGTATGAGTAATTGTCTAATTTCAAAACTGTGTTGACCAGCCTTCCGAGCATCACGTCTCCTATAAATGCAATCTTCAACCCTACGCCACTACGTTGGGTTGGAGAGCCTAGAGCGAACTTTGTTTGCGAAAGGATTTTCATGTTAGTGGATTTGCCGAGGGCGTTATATTAGAAACAGTTGATTTGCATGTGCATTTTCGGCGATAGACTTATATCCGAGAACCGGAATCCCCATTTATTAACCGCCGGACACAATTATTATTATATGCGAAAAACAGAACTCTTTATTATTGCAGTGATATTTCTCTCTTTTATTATTGGAATTTATGTCTATCCTTCGATGCCCGCATTAATGGCGTCGCACTGGAACGCGCAGGGCGAGGTTAACGGATATATGCCGAAATTCTGGGGATTGTTTCTTTTGCCTCTCATTTCTGTTGGATTGCTCCTGCTTTTTGTTGCAATACCGCGCATTGACCCGCTGAAAGAGAACATTGCGAAATTCAGGAAATATTTTGACGGCTTTGTCGCGCTTATTATTCTCTTTTTGTTTTACATCCACATCCTTTCGCTTTACTGGAATCTTGGCGCGAGATTTAATTTCATTGCTGCAACAGTACCCGCTCTCAGCATCCTGTTTTATTGTGTTGGCATTCTTCTTGAGCACACAAAAAGAAACTGGTTCATCGGGATAAGAACCCCGTGGACTTTATCAAGCGAACGGGTGTGGGATAATACTCACGCGATTGGAGGAAAACTGTTCAAGATTGCGGCAATTATCGGGCTTTTCGGGGCTGTTTTCGAGCGCTACGCGATATGGTTTGTTCTCGCACCTGTTGTTTTTGTTGTGATTTACACGATTGTGTATTCTTATTATGAATGGAAGAAGAAATAATCATTATTTACACTTATCCGCAGGCCACAGTTGGGTGCTTATTAAGGTTTTTTGGCGAATGAATTGTCTTCTGGTGAATGTGTGTACTGTATTTTTTAGAAAACTGTTCTGAATCATTCTATATAGTAATTACCGTTATGTAGTTATAAAACTATGTCTTTATAAATCTTTTCGGATTATGAAGTGTATGCTCAATCAGGAATATTTAACTCTCATGGAATCAGTATCCGGGTTTGCAAAAAAAGCCGGCCTGAATACAGACAATTTATATAGCGATACGTATGAACCCAAGCCGTCAGGCCAGGAAAAATGGAATCTCTCGGTTTCATGGAAAACGCTCCTCGGCAATAGCTGCATACTTTACTCGTCAAAAGATGAACTCAAGCCCGACTTTGACAATCGGCTATACGCCCAGGTAATAACCGACTCAAAAGAGCAAATCAGGGCATACGAAAAGAAAGCACAAGAAAAAGGAGCCGAGTACTTTAGCAAAAAGGTTGTAGCATTAGCGGGTGTCGAGCCATCTCCGGAATTTCTTGCTTTAAGTACTGTAGAGCAGGTTGAATATGCTTTGCATGAGGCGTTCCATAATACTTTAAAGACAGTGTCTGAAAAAGAAACGCCGCACCTGCCGTGGGATGATGAAGAAGCTGCAGCATTGGTTGTCGGGTACATCGGGGCCATACATTTTTTTAAGGGCACCGAATTAGAGGATGCTGCAATAGCTCACTGGCAGAAATACCTGGGCCTGGCCAGTTCAGTGAACCGGCTTTACAAAGAGCTGGATGAAACTCTGGGATTTGGGTTCAGGGTGGATGAACACAGGCACCAGATGTCACAGGAGAGAATATTGCAGGAAAGAGACGAGGTATTGGAGAGAGCAAGGCAGGAATTGGGGGACAAATTAGGCGGCCCGATTAACAACGCGTTCTTCGTCTACTGGCATTATTTTTACGGAGATATGGAAAAGATGTACGGTAAGGTCAAAGAAATGGAAAATTTGGAGACATTGTAAAAAGAATGACAAACTTTGACAGCTGGGAGTGAATAGCTTATCTCGCACTTGCGCCACTAGGGGGTTGTGTGGATGCGTTCTATTAAAATATAACTTCCATCTATCGGCAAAGCCAAGCAGGCAGTTATATAAAGAGCCATAATTAGTTTAGTGATTGTTGTAATCGCTTTATTGAGTGGGGTCCATGGACAAGGAAGAACTGGAAGAAAAATTAAAGCGTGCAAGCGAAATAAAATTCACAAATCATTCTTTGTTTCAGATGAAAGCGCGGCATATTCCAAAGGATACGATTGTCGAATTCGTAAGAAACGAAAGGCCGTTTGATTTCACGATTGAAAAGGATCCAAGAGGCAAAAAATACACAATCGGATATCGCATAAGCAACAGCCGAGACCAGTACATCACCCTGAAGTTCAAAAACGAAGATATTTATATCATCACGGCAATAATATCTAGTAAGAAAGTTATCGATAAAATAAGGAAGAGGTTGGGACGATGGAGAAAAAAGCGTATGTAAATTATGATGGTGAAGATGATATTTTAAGTATAGTTAAATCAGATTTTATTAATCATAGCGTCAGAATTGCCGACGTTATCCTGGATTTTGATAACGATATGAGGATTGTAGGCGTTGAGCTAATCAACGCAACTGAATTTTTTGAAGCATTTGAGTTATCTAAAGATGATTTGAAGAATATTGATAAAGCCAAGTTATCGGTTCATTATTCAGAAGATTGGGCGATTGTAAAAATAACTATATTCTTGAAGGACAGGATCACCCCAATTGTCAAAGACTTTACCATCCCTTCTTTAGAGGAGCAGAAGCAATTAATTGGTTTGGAAGCGTAATGGCTTTTTCTTTGAAGCCACTCTCTCCAAACCCTTCGGAGTGTGGGAGATTGATGGGAAATGAGGCGAGGATAAGGCGACGGAGAGGTTTGTTGGAGAGTTTATCGTTATTCTCGTTGAGAAATTATTTTTTCAAGATTCCGTTTATCGCCTTAAAAAATAAAGATGCATTCTTGAGCGATTCTTCTGCCGGCCCCATATTTGCCTGAGGCAGCTTTTGATACGTATATTGGCCGCGTTTCTTTTTCTCAAGAGAATAAATGCCGAGCAATTCATCCGCCCTGAGCATCATTTTCTTGTATATCATAAGCAGCTGAACGTCAAGCTTTCCGGTTTTGACAAAGAAATCTTCAAACGCCTCAAAGGTTTTCTTATGTATGTCCGGCGGATCTGTTTTTATGCCTTCGCTTATAAGGGCGGCCTTGGCAGAGTAAAAGATGCAATAATACGCATGGCTTATGACCGCGCTGTAAAACGTGAAATTGCGCTCTATTTTGAATTGCTCTTTCTGGAGCTGTTGATTTCGGGAGACTTCCATCAGCATCCCGGCTGCGACAAGCTCGTTTTCAACCCGCTCAAGATACAGTTCTGCCATAGGGTTCATTTCTTCGCCGTCCGTATGAGATTATAATATGGTATTAATCCGTAATATGCGATATTTTTCCGGTAAATCTCCTTGCCGACATTTTGCTGGTCGATTCGGAGCATTTCCAAAAACTCGTTCCGTGTAAAAACGTGATAATCGATATTTATGATTTCCCTTCTTTTTATGGTTTCTATGTAGGGAGCGATTTCTTTTTTTGACTGCTCAGATTCTGCGATAACCGCAATGTCGAGGTCGGATTTTGCCGTTGCTTTGCCTTCTGCGAAGCTTCCGAAAACTAAAAGTATGAAGAATTCGGAATATTTCGAGATTCTGTCTTGTATTTCTTTGAGTGCGCTTTTCGGGAGCTTTTTGTTTCCGTATATTTCAAGCTCGTTTATCAGATTCAGGTATGACAATGTCAGGTTGTTGCCAAGATTCAGGGAATACGACGCTACGTCGCCGGTCTTTTGGGTTTTTACGAGATTCTGCCTTTGGAACTCTTTTAGCGCAATCTGGATAAGGTTGTTCGATTTTTGTCGGCTTTGCGCTTTGATTTGCTTAAATGTAAGGCTTGCGAATATGTCTTTCTTGAAGACCGCAAATATCTTTAATTGCTCTTTTGTCAGCATAGAATACCTCTTTTTTGGTAGTGTATTACCTATTTATTGGTAGGATGAGTATATAAAGGACGTTTGGAGATTGAGGATTCGCGGAGAGGGGTTGGGGCTGCCTGCATTACATCTTCTTCAATAATTCTTTTTCTTCAGACGATAATGGATAATCTGCAAATTCATTCAAGATTATTATTTTATTTTTCGACCTTAAGAGGTCTTTATCGCATCCTTTAACAACAATATATCTTTCATCCTCTTTTATGAAAGGTTCTTCATGACCAGAGGTCATTTCAATCTCAATTACAACTGCACTTAGATTAGTATATTGATTAACATATTCCCTTAGATCCTCTTCAAGATTTGAATAAAGCGGGTCTGTAGAGTATTGAATCCAAAGATGTGCATCAAAAATTATCAATATCGCGGGGTTTCCCGTTTCTAATTGAGCAGCTTTTTCTTTTATTGTACCTTTGATTCTATTCAATTCGTTAAAATCTGGTGTTTTCCATTGCATTATTCGTTTCTCTTTTGGAACTTTATCCGAATTTTCCTTTTTTGTAATATACATATCAATTACATTAGACATGTGGTGTTCTTCAAACCCACTTTTCTTGGCTTTTTCCAGCATTTCTTCGCATATGTGAAGAATTTGCTCGGCTCTGGGGGTTGACAACGGTTTTAAGATAGTGAAGTAGAAAACAAAATCGTCAGCTAACGCTCCTTTTGACCATAAGAACCAACTAATTTTTTGGCTATTTTGATAAGAGTTTAGTGGATCATCAGGATTATTTTTCTTTGTTACTTCCAAGAATATTTTTCTTTCTCCAACATTAACAATTATATCCGAAGTTTTCTGCTTTTTGTGCTGCTTCAGATATTCAAAGGGAACACCAAGTTTGAATAAATCGTATCCTACCCAAAATTCATGGTATGCTCCTTCGAAACCTTCATACGTGTTCATAGTAATAATTCTTTTCAAAATCTCGCCAAAATTTTCTTTTTTCTTTAAAGATTCGATTCCAATTCCTAATTCACTTATTGTTCTTAAGCACCAAGGAGCATGATTATGAAAGATAAATCTTAGGGGGTGAATTCTATTCTCTTCTTTTTTGAACCAATCTTCTCCAAAAACTTTTCTAAGATGTCCCCAGTTTCTGAGAAGCTCTTGTTTTTCTTCTTCACCTATCTGTTCTTGTTGTGGGATGAATGATAAAAAATAATCCCAGCTATCAATGTCCTCGACCATACATTCATCTCAAACTCTCCAAAATACTTTCTTCTTGATATGTTAAACCAAGCATATTTCTAACAAAATGTTTTCCTTCATATGACAAAGAAGAGTAATTACTATTTTTAATAAGAGTCTCTTTTAGATATTCTAATTGTTTTATTTTGTCAAAATCTATATTTTCTGCCACTTTTCGTGCAGCATTTGCCTCATTTTTTGAGGTATCATCTTCTTCGATTATTATTTCGATGCATCTTATTGAATTGCAATTTATTTTTGTTAATTTCCAATCTAAAATTGTATTTAATTTATTCCTAGATTTCAATGCAAACTTAAAATGTGGGCCTTCCAGAGCATCCGTATAGTGAAGAAAATAATAGTCATCATTTCCAGCCATCTTTTTTAATTCGGATAAGGTTAAAGATTTTACGTCAATAACTTCTCTAAAGAAATATACGGGATTATTTATTTTTGGAAATACTTTAATTATTATCCACACATCTCTACGTATGTTCATTTCAAACTCTCCTCAATAACCCTCTTTTCCTCCTTAGTTTCGCCTTCTATATTTTCCAATTTTCCAGATTTTATGAACTCTAATCTTGCCTGTGCTCGCTCATAGAGGTCCTCAAATGTTATTAACTCAATATTATGGAGAAAATAATTCATATCCCTCATTTTTCGCTCCAAATCCGCATTTTTATCTTCCCATATCTCTTCTCTTTTGCGCCCAATTATGACAATAGCCTTTGCCCGCATGCTTTTTTTATTTTCTTCACATAAATAACCTATCGCCTGCGAAATTCCTTGATGGACTTTCGTTGCCAACACTTCTTGGGTAGAGTATATTCTGCTTGTGCGATCATTTGGATCTTTAAACTCCACTATCAGAAGGTCATGCGAATCCATTTTTCGAAGCCGGACATCATTTTTTCCATAAATGCCTTCGTTATAGCTCAAATATTCCCAACCAAGAATCCAAAAATTTGGAAAATCTCCTTTTTTACCACTCTCTAAAAGCCATTTTCTAATTGTTTGTTCATTTTCATCCTTCGAAAATATCTTAGTTTTGAACTCTTCAAGAGTCTTACTGTATTTTTCTACATTTTCTGCGATTGCTTTTGCTACATTCCCTAACAAGATCGGCACTGGAGTTGCATCTCCTTTGTTGACGCTGTATCCTTTATTCTGAAGATATTCAATAGTTTTTAGTTCATTTTTCCCCATAATATGTTCGTAATTTTTTCTTACCATTACATCGAATAAAGCTTTTTCCTCATCAGACTTTAATCTGAAGAAAAAGAAATTTATTGTGTCTTTATTACTCCATTTTGTAAAAAACTCGTTAAAACGATTGATATTTATTAGAAGTATCTTAGGGTTATTAGTGGCTCGAAAACTCCAAGAATCGTCTAAATCCTTTGAAAAAACAATGACTGAATCACTAAACTCTTTATCATTTTTTATAAATTCTGCAAGATATTTTTCGCCCAATACAATGTTTTTATTCTTGTCTTTTTCAAAGTCTGCATCAAAGAACACATATCCGAAGGTATTTATCTTCGTCCATATCGGCTTCTTACTTATAATTTGTCCAATGTTTTGTGCCTGCTCTTCTAAAGTTTTTTTGGGGTGATATTTACCTCTCTTATTTTGATTGATCCATTCAAGTTTAGCAGTATCTAATTTTTCAAATGAATAAAAGAGTTCATCGTTCATTCAAACTCTCCTCAATAACCTTTTTTTCCTCCTCAGTAATCCCGTACAACTTATACACCAATTCATCAATCTCCATATCCGTCTTCTTAATTTCATCCTCGATTCGTGCGCGCTCGTCTGTCTTTTTGTCGCCGAGGTCAGATAGGCGGGAGTTGAAGGAGAGCAGTTTATCGACTAATTGAACGATTGATTGCTGTTCTGCTTTCAAAAGATTCTTTATTGGAAGTTGCCGGAGGTGTGCAGGCTTTACTTCGTATTCATTGAATTTTTTCTGAAAGTAGAAATCCATTAATGTAGAATTTAGAATTCCTAGACAATACCTTAAAGAATACGTTTTGTCTGTAATCACAATATTTGAAAGTCTGTTAAGATTGTAAAACTTCTTCATATCTAATGCGCAGATGAGCTTTCTTTTCATACCTCTTCTTGTTCTTTGTACAAGTATTTTATCCTCTTCAAATATTTTTTTATCAGGTAATGTTCGTCCTTTGTCGCCATAACTATCTACGACAGCTTTATCATACAATACCCACTCACCAGGCCATTTTAATGAGTATCGCGATATATCTCTTCCGCTTAATAGTTTATGATATCGTTCGTCTATTTTTTCATGAGAAACTAGGGCACTTTTTATATATCCTGTATTTATTCCGACAGTCACATACGCTATTTTTTCGAGAGGAGTTGAATCCATTTCTATTTTATTCGCTATTTGGCTTATGTCGGGGCTTAAGTTAATATTGAACATATTGTCTCTTGAATCTACGAACGAATCTTGACAAATCTGATATTTTTCTGAAGGTTGTGATAATGGAACACTTCTTGAACGGCAAATTGAGACCTTTAGTTTATTTGTGTCTCTTTCTTTCGTCATATTTTTTTGTAATATTAGTATTGTACTTTCTATTGTTACATCTTCAAAAACATTCAATCCTAAATCAACAATTTCTTTTATACAGCAATAGTTGAGAATATATTTTCTAAGCTTTTGATACGATTTTGCGGTTAAAAACGTATTTGGGATAATGAATCCGAGATCGCCTGTTTTGTTTAAGATACTGATTGAGCGTTCAATGAAAAAACGATACATATCAAAATTTCCCTCGGATGTCTCGTATTTCTTGCTATATGCCTCTTTAATTTCTTCTGTGGGTATTTCTCGATAGCCATACGGCGGATTTCCAATCACAACATTAAATCCTCCGCGCGCCATAATGTCCTTAAATCGTTCATCCCATTTGAAAGCTAAATCTCCCGCGACCTTTTCATCATCTATTAAGGAATTTCCGACTAAAATATTATTATTCAACATGGGTAATATCTTTTTTGTATTTTTCAGCTTCGAAATTGTTTCCGCTGTTTCTCCTTCCATGATCTTCAAAAACAAGTTAAGTTGCGCGATTTCAACTGCTTTCTTATCCAAATCCACGCCATGAATGCATGAAAGTAGAATCGTTGTCTTTTGTGGTAATGTCAGCCGTTTATCATAGGTTTTCAAAGCCACGCTTTTTGTAGCTTTCTCGCCTTTTTTCATTTTCGCCTCTACTGTTTTGCAAACCTCAAAAAATGCCCTAATTAAAAAGGAACCAGAGCCGCATGCAGGATCCAGAATCTTTGTTTCAAGAATTTCATCAATTGATTTATTCTTTATATGCTCGCCAACGCTGTTTTTCACTATATAATCCACGATGTAAGTTGGAGTGTAATAAATTCCCTGCTCTTTTTTATGTGCCCGACCGCCTTCCAGCTTCGTCTTTTTCTGGTTTTCTTTTACTTTCAGTATGTATGAAAGATATTCTTCGTAAATATTTCCTAAAACATCTCCGCTAATGGCTGCGAAGTTGTACTCAACTTTTCTGCCTGTTGGTGTATACATTCCCTGAATAACGGATTTTATCACATTATCCTGAATATCAATGTTATCGCACGCTTGTTCTTTGCCTTCTTCTCCGAACAGGCCGCTGTTGTATTTCTCCATATAATATTCAAATACTTTTTTCAGTTGCCTGTAGGTAACATAGTCGTCGCCTTCGTTGATTTTCCTTGCTACTTGGTCGAGTTTTCTTTCCTCAATCTCCAAGTCTTCCATTTTTCTGATGAAGATTAATCTATCTATGATTCTTTGTACAACCTCTTCAATTTCGTAATCCTGATAGTTCTGGTATTTCCTGCGTATTTCATTTGATAGTTTTCCGCGCCATTCTTTCAAATCGATAAACAGCTGCTTGAAAACCTTCTCTTTTTCCGGCTTTATTCCCATGCCTTTTATGCGCTCTTCAAGAAGGTTGTTTTTGGCAGCCTCTTTTGATAGAAGCCAAAGCTGCTCGAAATTCTCGTTGAATTTGCTTAAATCTGAGATATCCTCGATGCGGATAATAGATGTATCGTCGTTCTTATCGACAAAATAAACTCTTGTCTGAATAAAGTTGGTCAATACGGCCCACGAACATGCAAGGTTGTATGAATACCCGACTGCCTGTTCTCTGAATTCGTCAGAATTAATATTAACCTTCACCGCCTTTGCTTCCACGACAAACTTTGGCACGCCATAAAGCCGGAATACATAGTCGGATTTCTTCTTTTTTGATGCTTCGTTGCTGATGCTTTCCTCCATGGTTACTTCGTCAGCGCTTTCCCTGCCCCTTAAATCCCAGCTAAGAATAATAAATAATTCATCAATTAGTTTTTGCCTTATGTTTTGCTCGGAGCTTTTTTCATAAATATCTTTGTTTCTATTGTAGAATTCGATAAGTTTCTTTAATTCTGCTTTAGCCTCCTCCTTCGTAATCATGCGCCCGTCATCAGCCATACTACATATTTCCGCCTCTCTTCTTCTTAAATCTTTGTTTTTCGCGTTGCCGATAAGCGATATGTTTAGTTTTGCTTGAGCTTCTTGGACTTATTTAATAGCTTTTTGTCGTCAGCCTTTACTCTGCGCTCTAATTTCTTGACATCTTCTTCAGGAGGCAGACTTTCCGGTTTGATTCCGCTTTTTGCCAGCAACTTTCGAACGTCGCGGTTGTTTTTGACATGCTCGCCGGTAATCGGAAATTCGCCATATAAATCGTCTTTTTTGACGTTGAAATTCGTGATTTCTGTTGCCAAGTCCTTTGCCTTTATGGTTATTGTAGGCAGAAAATCCGCAAGAGGGCGGCTTTCCGGAATGTCAAGCTTACTTTTCATTTGCAGCGTTGTATTGCCACCAAACAATGCTCGGTCTCCTTTGCTTCGTATTCTTGCAAATCCGTCGCTGTCAACACCGCGCTCATAAATTATTTTTGAGAGTTCTGTTTCGGTTGCCACAAGCTTTTCCCTTGCTTGCAACCGTTCCGCAAGCTCTATTCTTTTTTCTAGAATTTCCTGCTTGCGCGTCTGGATTGCAAAATAGCTTTGCGCGAATGCAATTTGCTCCTTTCTTGAATCGCCATTCTGTGCGATAAGATAGCAGGCATATCTTGTGAGCATAATGTCGTCTATTTCTCTTTTAGCTTCCGAGCCGAGATCGACCATTTTGTTGACGTCAACAAAATGGTCTGAAATATTTTGTCCTGAGTTCTTGCACGCAATTTTTGCCTTTTCAATAACCTGCACGAAGTTTCTCCACTCTGAATAATCCAATAGCCTCTGCAAATCTCGCGCCATCCAGTATTCGATCTTATTTTGCTCATGGGCAGATTCCTCAAAGTTTTTTAGCAATCGTGCGATAACCTCTTGTTTCATAGGATTAATTTCAAGCCGAGTATTTATAAACAAAACCCGTAGAGGTTGCCGATAGAATGGGTTGTCCAGTAAAATCGGACAGCTGAAAAAGGGTGGGTACAAATTGTACTCACTTTACGCGCTCTTCAAAACTTACACGATTTATCCACGTCGCCAGCCGTAGTATTTCGTCTTTTTGACAAGCGCCTTTAAAACGCAGTACAAAACAATTTAATTATGAACAACTCAATTGCTCGAATCGGTTTCTGGTCAGCGCTTGCTGCAGTTTCAGAGGTGAAAAAATGAAACCGGCAACAATAACGCAAGCCGCAAAAAGTCCGCAGAAAAAGGCACCGGCCCCGATGGAGGAGCCCGGCTTTGGATGGAGAGTGGGCATTTCAGTTCTTGTGGTTTTCGGATGGGTTATTTTTCTGGTAGTGTGGCTCCTTTTCTATGCAGGGAGTTTCAGCGGATACCAGAATTTAGCGGTTATCCTGGTGTCGCTTCTTGTCGGGATAGCAATACTCGTCGCCTCATGGGCATCATGGGGAGTAAAATATGGTTACAAATATCGCCATAAATGGAAAGAAGAATGCAATGAAAAATGAAATTCTACAAGATATACGGCTGACCTCGCTCAATTGATTTTATTCTGATTCTTACAATCCTCGTCGACACCGGTTGCATAGGCACATATTCATCATGCTCGATTTCTATATTATCAGGTATCCGCATCTCGCCTTTTCCTTTTTGAATTAATTTACAATGATAAACTCCCGGCTCTACAGGCATTCTCATTTGAATCACACGCTCTTTAGAACCTTCGCAACTCTTTCCTTTCCAACCGCAATTATAAACCCGGCAAGCTTCGGCCCTCTTTCCTTTCCGATAATCGCTAAATAGCACGCCTTGTAGAAGTCCTGCGGCGAAACCTTTGTCTCGGCGATTATGCGCTTGAATTCTTCTGATAGTTCTGTTTCATTTAACTTCTTTTCCAAAACCGAAGCAAGCATTTTCAATGCAGATATTTGCGCAGGCGATAATTTCGCTTTAATTTCAGGCGAAACTTTTTCAGCAACCTTTATCTTGACTTCCTCTGGTGCATACTTTTCAATCCAGTTTCTTGCCAGGTTCAGCCTTTGCACTATCTCGTTATGAACCTCTTTGTTATAATGGCCTGTTGATTTCAGGCTTTCAATAATATCTGCATCTGTCCTGAAAACCTGCACAAGTTCTGCAGCATAAGAAAATCTTACCGGAATCGGCTTCTGTATTCCCTTGAGCTGCGACATCTCATAAAGCCTTTTTGCATGCGCTTCTTCCTTCTCATTCCCGGCCTTTTTCAGCCCGAAATAAATCTGTGCGTGCTCGTCATAATCGTCGTACAAAACAGGCAGTTCCTTCCATGAAAAGCTGCGCGTCTTCATCAGTTTTTTATTATAAAGGAATCTGAGCAACTGCGGCGTTCCTGCCAGTAACCAATCCCTGGGATAAATCACATTGCCTAAAGACGCGGACATTTTCACTCCATCAATCATCAGATGCTCATAAAATATCGGCACAGGCATAGGGTATTTCATCACTTTCTCTGCAATCTCGGCATTTATCCAGAACGCGCTGTTCTTTGATTCGTACTCCTTTCCTGCGCCCTCGGAGCATACATTCCAGCGCACCCATTGCGTTGCCCACTCGCTTTTCCACATCAGCTTGCCGTTTCCTTTCATCGGGTCGTTTACGCCTTCGTATCCGCAGCCTTTGGCCGTATATTTCTCAAAGGCGTAATCCTGGCACTTGTAATAAATCTTGCCGTCCTTAAACCCCGTAATCTTGGGCGTGATTATTTTGCCGCAGTTCTCGCATATCGGCGTCCACGGGCTCCATCCGTCTGCGAGCGGCTTTTCCCTGAACTTATTCTGTATCTCGATTACTTCTTTTGCATGCTCAAGAATTTGCTTGATGTACGGCTTAAAGTTTCCCTTCTTGTACTCTGCCCTCATCGAGAATTTTTCCAGCTTTTCATTGACAAACTGGTCTATGACTTCGAAATACTCTGCAACATGATGGTCTGCATAAGATTTGTGGCAGCCGTGCGGGTCAGGAATATCAGTGACCGGGGTCCCGATATAATCGACATAATTCTTCGGCACGCCTTCAGGCACTTTTCTTAGCGGGTCCATGTCCTCTGCAACCCAGATTATCCGCGCCTTTACGCCCGCATCTTTTAGCGCGCGATAAACTGATTCTCCTCTAATAGTATCAGACAATCTTCCGATATGCAGAACTCCAGAAAGAGATGCAGATGTCTTGACAACATATTCTTTCGGCGGATTAATGGCATCATCCGTAAAGTGGAATTTCTTTCTTGTAATTATCTGTTGTGCAATCTGGTCTGCCCAGAATAGCGACTTCTCGCCTTCAGCATCTTTTTTAATCTTCGCAGATTCTTTTTTTACAGGCTCTGTTTTCTGCACTACTTCAACCTTTGCATTGTCCGCAAGCATCGTCTCGATTTTCTCTTTTCCTGTGCCTGCCTTTTTGCCTTTTTCAATAATAATTCTGCCAATCTCCTTCGTATTCTTTACAGAAGTCCCGCCGCAGGGCAATTCAATGTCGCCGCATTTCCAATAGCGATAATCCGGATTTTTTGCATCAGCCCATGTTTTAACATCAACATTCTTTGCGATAAAATCATTCGTTTTTTTCTCGACCAGCTTCAGCTTTTCCATATTCAGCGGCTCTTTGAAATTATACGTCGAGCGGTCTTTCTTGTCGTCAACGAGCGCGGCAGGCAATGCAGTGCACCAGTCGCCGAAAACCTCTTTCATAAAATACATGACGATGTGAGAAACCGAATGAAGCTTCATTGTTTTATATCGCCTCTCCCAGTCGATTTTGCCTTTTACTTTATCTCCTGCTTTGAATGCCGGCTTCTCAAGAACATGAATAATTTTTTTCTTGTCTTCGCTTTTAATAGTATCTATTACGCGAACCCCGTTCAGTTCGCCTGTATCCCCAACCTGCCCGCCTCCCTGAGGGAAAAAGCACGTCTGGTCAAGAACAACGTTACTTCCGCTAATTTCAACAACCTTTGCCTCAAACTCGGCCTGGTATGGATTCTGGTAAAAGAGCTTTGCCGTCATGCATCCCAATTACTGCGCAAATTATTTAAAGCGTTAGCCCATGTCTCTGGTGCTTCATCCATGGAACTCAAGCTTTAGTAGTAATACCCGCCGTTGCCGCTATATGAATAACCGCCGCCTCCTGTTGTTCCCCCACCGGTTTGTCCGGTAGCATTCCCAGAGACATTACCCGTAACATTTCCAACGCTTATCAAAAGCGCTGCCCGTGTCACATTGGATGCCGGCCAATAGGAGGTTATGTTGCATGCTCCATTGACAGTAAGCCTCATTATCGTAGAGTTTCCCGTTGCTACCCCGTCAGCTTCCTGCCCGCATCCCCGAAAATCAAGCGCCCTATAATAGACATTTGCAGGGCGCACATTAAATGTCAGGGTTATCATATCGCTTATATTCGCCGGTATTGATGACACAGACACATTGTTCATGTAGAACCCATTGTCATCTGCATCTATTGCGAACGATTTTTGCCCTGTAGTGATATTTGTCACATTTGAGGCTACGTTTATTGTTCTTTCATTGGTCCAGTAATTGCTGCCATCCACTATTACATGCGCCCTATAGTAAAGGGTGCCTGCCTGTGTGGGAGTTATGTTTGCAGTAAATGTATTCGGTATATAGAATGTTCCGCTTGCAAAGTCAGGAGTCAGATATGCATATCCTCCAGGCGGCCCGACATCCTCTCCAAGTGTTCCGGGATGCGGAACATAATCGTAATGGATTGCCGTATGGGAGATTGTCTTGCCTGGTCCTCCTACACTCCATGTTATTGCAAACGGCATTCCGGCAGTTGAGTTTGCCGGCGCAGAAACTATGCTTATGGTAACGTTTTCCTGTGTCTGGTTCGTAGGAGTGACATTGCCTGTCCGGTTGGCTGGCGGGTATTGAACGCATCCGCTTGCAAAGACTATGCCGACCAGCAATATAAGGACATAGTAAATTTTTCTCATACTAAACACCTCTCGGGGATAATTCAGGAGGGTGCCTTTTAAAGGATTTGGTGCAAAACCGGATTGGTAAGGCGTACGTCGAATCCTCTTTCTTTATAACTATATAAAATTCCTTCCAAAATAAGAGTCTATGTTCGCAATTCCCGGGCTCTCTGCCAACTGGACATCTCTAATCATTCTTCTTATCATAATTGGCGCAGTATGGCTCATTGACCGGAAGAATTTCAAGCGCGAAGGCATAGTGTTTTTAAGAAGAACAGAAAAGGGCCTTGATTTCATCAACAGGTTTGCAAAAAAGCACCAGAAATCTTTGAGGATTTTCGGGACACTGGGCATAATCCTCTCATTCGGCGCGCTTGGCGCAGGCTATGTTTTCAGAACAGAGAAAAAGAAGCATGCTGCAGCTAAAACTGTTATAGTCCTTATAATCCTGCTTGCTGCCTCGCTTTCAATTTTCAAGGCAGCATACGCAATTCCGGGAGCGCTTTTTGGCGCATCGGGCTTTGTTCTCTCGCAATTCGTGGCAGGGATTGTAAGCCTGTTTACTGTTCCGAATGTCACCCCAAGCGTGCAGTTCGTTCTTCCTGTGCAGGCGCCAGGCGTGTTCTATGTCCCGATTGATTTCTGGCTCATATCGATTTTCGTGCTTCTTGTAGTGCACGAATTCTCGCATGCGTTTGTTTCCCGCGCAGAAGGCATTAGGGTTAAATCCCTTGGCTACGGCTTTATGGCAGTAATTCCTATCGGGTTTGCCGAGCCCGACGAGCGCGAGCTTAAGAAAACTTTGTCGATAAAGAAGTCGCGCATTTTTGCAGCCGGCTCTTTTAGCAATATTATTACTGCAATAATTTCCGTCATTCTTCTTACAGGAATCGCCTTTTTAACATCCGCCATTTACACAACCGCCGGCGTAACATACAGTACGGCCATTACAGGAACTCCCGCAGATATCTCGTTGCCGCACAACGGAACAATTATTGAGGTGAACAGCAAAGAAGTAAAGAACGCCAACGAGCTTGCAGACGTAATGAGCGGGGTTTACCCTGGCAGCGAAATATCCCTTGTTGTTAACGGGCAGCGTTATGTAATAAAAACGACAGAAGATCCCAAGAACGCATCGCGCGCATTTATCGGGATTTCGGGAATAGAGAACGTTATAGTGCAATAAGAAAGATTTGCCGGATTTGAAGGAGAAGGGCTGTCATCGGTGCTGCTTTACTTGTACTCGCTTTTCAGGTGGCGCAACCTTCTTAACATAGGCATCGGGCTGTTCAATCTGCTCCCGCTAAAACCGCTTGACGGAGGTCTTATTTTCGAGGAAATTGCAAAGGAATTTTTCGGGAAGGCGTGGAAGCCTGTATACACGGTTGTCGCAGTGTCTACCTTGGGACTGATTCTTCTGAACCTTTTCGGGGCCTATTTGGTTAAGGCAATTACCGCAATAATTTAATTCTAAAAACTCGTTCATTGTCGATAAAAACGAGACTCTCAAAAAAACTTTAAAAGGGGAGAAAGACCATAGACGGATATAAAGAAAATTCAATCTTGTAGGGAGTTTAACAAACTGATAGTGTACCAAAAACCTAAACTCCTGCAAGAGGGGAACCGTCTCACAGGCGACTATTGCCTTGCCCATACGCGGCGAAAAGAATTGTTTCCATACTCTTGCAGGTTTTTATTCTTTAACCACTTACTTCCCGAATCTTCTTTTTCTTTCCTTGAAGTCATCAATTGCCAAAACAAAGTCGTCTTTTTCGAATTCGGGCCATATTTTGTCAGAGAAATAGAACTCCGAATAAGCCGATTGCCATAGTAAGAATCCAGAAAGCCTTTTTTCTCCTCCTGTACGTATTATCAGGTCAGGGTCTGATGCCCCATTCGTGTAAAGGAATTTCCCAAAAGTGCTCTCGTCCAGTTTTTCGATATCAAGCTTACCCTGTTTTGCACTCTTCGCAATCCTTTTTACGGCATCGACTATCTCCTCTCTTCCTCCGTAGACAATTGCAAGATTTATAGTAAAGTTCTTGTAATTTTCGGTTGCTTTTGTAAGTTTTCCGAACGCTTCCTGCACATTTTTGGGAAGCATGTCGGGCCTGCCGATAACATTGAATCTTATTTTATTATCATGCACTTTCTGGAGCCCTGCAACCCTTATAGCCTCTTTCTCCATTAGTTTGAACAGCATTTCGAGCTCCTGTTTTGGCCTGCTGTTGAAATTCTCATAAGAAAGCGAGTAGAGCGTGGCTGCTTTAATGCCTGATTCGGCGCACCAGTCAATTACATCCTCTGCCTTTTTCGCACCCCATTCATGCCCTTTCCACGGCTCAAGCATAAGACGGCGGGCAAACCTGCGGTTGCCGTCCATTATTATGCCGATGTGGTTCAATTCAGGATGTTCATCCATAATATAATCACTTTCAACAATCGAAGACTTGGATCCTTTCGCTGTCGCTCTCGGCTTTCCAACCCAATGCAGTGATGTAGGTTGTAAAAGGCTTGAAAATCATGGAAACCGCGGTTTCCAAGCTTTTGGGAACCCATTGTCCCAAAATCTGCTGTATGCATGAAGATTTTCATGACAGAACAGATAATATTTATAGTTTTATGGTATATATGCTTTTAAATAGCTTGGGTTAGTAAATCGCCGCTTCTGCATAAAAAAGGCACTTAGGAGATTTATATGCCTTAATAGCTTATTCGTATCATGAAGCATATATAGTAAGACACATACAATTGATTATTATGCACGCAATAATTCTTGCAGCAGGCGAATCCTCGCGATTCTGGCCCTTGAATGAAGGAAATCACAAATCGCTTGTCAAAGTTATGGGAAAATCCCTTCTTTTGCGCACAATCCAGAGCATTGCAGCGGCAGGGATAAGAGACATTATTATTGTCCAGAACCTGTCGGCGAACCTCCAAAAACGAATAAATTCTCCGGCAGGCGTGTCCTTGAAATTCGTATCCCAGCCTGAAGCAAAAGGCATGGGGGATGCGGTTTTGCGCGCAAAACAACACATCAACGATTCTTTTTTTGTAGTTGCCCCGTACCATTTCAACGCAGGGGATATTATCCGGGAAATCCTCAAAATTCATAAAAAATCAAAAGCACAGGCAGTGGTTGTCGGAAAAAAGACAGATACGCCGGAAATCTATGGCATCTTTAAGCTAAAGGATGGAAAACCTGCCGGAATTGTTGAAAAACCCGGGAGAAAAGATGCTCCTTCGAATATCCGCGCTGTTGGCGTATACTTTCTTCCGAAAGACTTCCTGAAATGCTTGGAAAGTGAAAAAGAAGCGCATTATTCTTTTGAAAACGCCCTTGAATCCATGCTGAAAACCATGACCTCCGAGCTTATTATTACAGAAGAATACCAGCCCACTCTCAAATACCCGTGGGACCTTTTTTCGATTGAGCGGCAGGCAATGGACGGGTTCTTCTTTAAAGGAAAGGCGGTACTTTCAAAAGATGCAGTTATTGACAAAACCGCAAAAATCGATGGCAAGGTCTATATTAGCGCAGGCACAAAAATTCTTGAAAATGCAGTGATAAAAGGCCCCTGCTACATCGGGGAAAACTGTACAATAGGAAACAATGCGCTTCTAAGGGACTATGTTGATGTCGGGAGTAACGTTATCATAGGCGCGAATTC
>CABMCT010000015.1 GCA_902384675.1 uncultured archaeon
TACCCACTGCGCCTGAAGATGACAGGTAGAGGAGATAATTATGAAAGAATTGAATTCTGTTGTTCTTTAAGGGTCAATAATCGAGATCGGAAGCAGTCTTAATAAAGATGTAAAAATCATTATTAATTCGAACGGAGATAATTTCCGTGCTGACGCTCCGGGAAAACTTGGTGTATATGTTCTGCAACACGGGAAAATCAGACAGAAAATACGAATTGTCGGTTTTCTTAAAACGGATGAAGACGGAATATTTGTATCAATCGAACATGTCGAGTTCAAACCAATAGGAGCGTAATCGATGAACCGAAAAAATGCAGACATGTCATCGACATGTATGGAAAAAGAGCTGGAATTCGGCGGAGACAACCGACTTTTTCACTTCTTCTACAATGCGTGGTGGACCTACATCGGCTCCCCGATAGTAGCCGGATATACAGTGACGTCGGGCCGGGAAACATGGACAAAAAAAGGGAGGATAAAATAATGACAAAAGAAAAAATCGAAGAAAGACGCTCTGCCGGAGCAGAAGCGGCACAAAAGACATACAAAAAGTATGTCAAACCGATATCCGAAGCGTTTAGGATTCTGTATAAGTGACTCCGTTTATTTCCTCGAAGTCATGTCTTTTACGTTCTTCCGACGTCTTCATGATAATTTTTGTACCATCTTTTAGCTGTATTTCAACTTTAAGATTGGGATTATCATTGCATTTCTGAACGAACGCCTCAAGCATTGACCAGTCTGAATGATTATCTATAAGCCTACGGCGGGAATCAATCTCCTGCCGCCTTGCCTTATAATATTTCAACGTCTCCCTAAAAAGATTATCTCCTGTTGTTTTCATGCGTGACCTCTGAATGAAGGAACAGAATATTGTTCCTTTATGTTTTTGTTAAAGAAACGGCCCTTTGAAAAAGCCTTTTCAAAATTCTCAATGACCTTAGACGGAACAGACGGATATGCATATGAATGTTTCCCGCCCACAAATAGCAGTTCGAGAACGCGGTTATTCGGATTGTATTTCATATTCTGGATTGCTGTAGAACTGATTGTTTTTTCCTTGCCTTTATATGCCCCGTAATCTCCAGGCTTAAGCCATTGTTTTCCGACCTTATACCGGGTAGAAATAGGAGCCGCGTCCATGACTACCCTTCCTGCATTCATAGCAGCACGGGTACCATATTGCAGCGATCTGACTTTTAACGGAACAGCAGAAGTTTGAGAAACAACTTTATTCTGTGCTTTTTCCTGCGAAAGTTTTTGTCTGTACTCTTTATTCACGTTCTGTAGAATGTGAGCTAATGTAACACCTGCCATATATATATTAGTGCACAAAAAAAAGAGGATATCCCGGAAAGAATGAATGAATAAAACCGGAATATCCTCAAAACCAAAAAGTAGGTGACTCAGTGGAAATCACTCATATAATATATCATTGAATGTTTTTTTTGTCAACTACATAATCTGTTTATATTGCGTATTCCGATGTTTTCTATCATCTATACAGCTTTCAAGAGAAACAATTTTTTCTCTTTTCCTTTCTTTTCTGTTCCATAGAACACCTATTGCGGGATAATAACAGAATGAAGAAAGCTTGTGTATTCTTACATGTTCTTTTATTTTCTGCATAACAATTACTGTTGCATCTAAAACTTTTTCATCTATATCATTTATGTACAGACCATTTATTTTTTTCAACATAATATTTTCTATACAATTTCTAACCATAATAAACATTTTATCCCATGCATTTTTTTTTAAGGATGAAGACGAATGAGAAAAATATATTTTCTGTAGCCGTTGAAATTCCTGTTCAGTTTCCTGAATCTGGTTTTTTGTCAGTTTTATTTTTTGTGAAATCAATTGGATACACCTTTCCGGATGTAAGGGTTATACCTTTCCACCCGTCCTCTCGTAATGGTAAAACTACATCGTCAATAAACGGTGCGAAAAGCATATTATATGCAGAGATAACAAGCGCAATTGGAAAATAGCCGGGACGAGAAAGTCCATATAAAGAAAGACAGTCATCAATACAGGAGTCTTTCTCAAAATCTATTTTATCAATAGAAATTTTCCCTGCTTTTATATCTCTCCATTTTTTTGAGAGTTGGCTGATATTCGGTTTTGCATATCCCGGAGACAGAATATAACAGCATATTGCAGCCGAACCATATATATTATTATACATATCCGGCGGAAAAATAAGTTTCGGAGATGATTTATTAATTTTTTTCCGCAGTGAATGAAGTGTACTCATTTATTTCCTTCTATTAATTTTCTGATATAATCAACACCTCTTTGTGTCACTTTCGTTGTTAATTTAGTTCCGACGGGTGTTGGTACTGGATAAACTTTGAAATATCCAGTATCAACATATCGCTGATATGGAGTATTGTCAGATTTAAGTATTCCCAAATCACGCAGTCTTGCAAACAGAGTATTTTTCCCATAAGGTAACTTCAACTCCTGCGCGACGTGAGACATATCAAAAGTTGAATGCTGATCTGCTGTTATCGTTTCAGCAAAATCAACTTTTGGTTGCTGTTCAATAAGTTGTTGTTTCTGTTCTTTATTCTGTTTTTCCAGTTCTGCTATTCTTGCTGTGGCGTATTTTTGCAATTCTATAGACTTAGCAAAGAACTCCATATCATTACTTACTGTTTTCACTGCCGTATTATCTGCAAGATTATGATGTCCTTCCAATTCCATCTTTATTCTTGTGCATTGTGCTTCTGTAAGTCGTATTGCGATACCATTTTCTGTATGTATATAACCTTGGGCAGTACTGTCTAAGGTCTCATTTATAGAAATAATAGTACGGCGTATTGTTTTGTCTGATACATGCAGACTATCTGCAAGTTCTTGCACCGTCATTGTTTTTTCAGTTATTCCAATAAGTTCGTTTGATATATTATTCATCTGATATTCGTTCCTTCAGTCTGTGAATTATATCATCAGACAAATGAAAAATCAATGTCTGACGATTATATTTATCTATTCCACAATCGGCCCAATCAGGAAACAGCTTCTGCATTATTGCATAGCGCTTAGGAACAGAATTAACAGTAATGTAATCAATACGATACTCCATATGAAGAAAGACAAGAAATTTGAAGAGACTTTTAATATTTTTGATTGAATATTGAGAAGAAAAGATGACAATGAAGTTAGAATCTTCCCGAGTATTGCAATAACAATAAAGATTACCGCACCGCCTAATAATACATAGATCATCTGCTTTTATAGCCGCCTCCGCCGGTTTTTTCATTTCATTCCATTCATCAGCTGTAATAAGTCTCATATTTTTATTTTATCCGGTCTTTTCTCCTGTACCGGTTGAATGGAATGCAGCCATTCGATTTCTTCTGTAATACAATTTACCAGAGAATTCGTAATCGAAATTCTTTTTCTTAAAAAATTTTCCCTAGTAAACAATTCTTTTTTATGAAAACTTTCGGCAAGATATGACATTTTTACAGTATTTCTGTTTAATGCTGCAACCTCTGCCGAAAGGTCCTCTATCAATTGGGAATCTGTCATTATATCCTCACAAATTAATAAGACAGCGAATACACATCGCAGCTGTCTGTTCAAGTTCTGTTTTCAGATCAGAAACTTTTCCATGTTCCCACATACAGTTATTAGCCGCCTGTACCGATTCTCCGGCCTCCTCTGCCATAATTGATACAGCATGAATAACGTCGTGTGGAAATTCAGGATGTTTTTTTCTTGCTGCTTCGAGTTCGCTGCATATTTCTGTTACATACTTATCAATTTTTTCTTCATAGTTCATTTTTTTTCCTCCAGTTGTTTGAGAAGCGCATCTGCATAAGATACACAACGTTTAGCTGTATTATCTATATGGTTATCTGCAAGCAATCCCTGCATTGCCTGTCCTGCAAACATATACCGCCAGAAATCATGCGGTGTCTGCCCGGTAAGTGTCATACCGGACATGTCAATCCATTTGGCAGTATCATTTAATGGATTTGGACGCTTTTCTTCATCTGCATCGTGTTCGTTCTGTGCTAAAAATTTTTCCAAGTCAGCTCTTAATTCAAAACATTGATGTATTTTTTTACCATCCTTATCAATATAAAAACAGCATTTGTCGCACGGTTGTGTATCACATCCATTTACAAGGTATTTTTTTGCCGTCTCAATTTGTTCTTTCGTCCATTTCTCACTCATTAATTTTTCTCCTTTTTGATTATATCATAATAATAACCGCCGAAGGATTCTCCTGTGTTAATCAGGTCGAACAACTCCTGTTTATTAAGAGTCGTTTGTTTTTTACAATCTCTTATAGATGCAAATTCTTTTTTTTCCCCTGAAGCATTTCTATCAATGTCTGGAACAGCGAGAATGTTATATGTCCTTTGAATTGCCTTACCAAATGACTTGATACTTGTTACCATTTATTCACCTCAATTTATATTACTTTTTATTTTTGAATCTGTCAATATATTTTTTTAGATATTACCCGGAACAGAGCAGAGCTTTAGGCAGATGTCCCCTACCTTCTATAGCTGTTAATAGCCGATAGGTATGACTCTGCCGAAAGGAAACTGTTTCACGATTACCCATCGCGTCGCGTCGCCCCAAGCAGCAACCTCACGTTCAGACGGAGGCTGCCTCTAACATTGCTTATTGATTCTGAAATCTCACACCCCGGCTGTTGAGTTAAGTCCTCACCGGTCCCACCCGTATCATGTCGCTTCATGCGTTGTCGTCTGGTATGATTCGGTCGCCCTGTAGATGTCCCCCTGTAGGGCTGGGATTAAGCATGTAACGGTCCAGTGCATCATTATTCCAAGCCGTTCATCCGGTATTACCGGCTGCAACACAAAAAGCCGGTAGTTAAAAAACCACCGGCAATACAAGCGTCACAGACTATGGCTAATAATATATGGATATTTGATTTTATTGCAACTATAAATTGTATACAATCTAATTGTACTAAATCTATAATATAAAATATTTAATTTTTTTTGTTGACAATATTTATCGAGTGTGGTATGCTCTTATTGAGGTGAAGAAATGAACAGAAAATTGAGAAAATGGCTTGCGGCACACGATGCATGTAAGCCGGGTCTGGACAGGATGCACGCATTGCATATCACGGACATGCAGGACGCGTACAACCGCGCGTCGCCGAATGACCTTATCTGGGCGGTTACCCGGCCCGGAGTGATGACACAGCGGCAGTGCGTGCAGTTCGCATTGTTCTGCGTTCGGCAGGTCGAGCCGATGCTCACAGATGAACGCAGCCGCGCCGTCATCCCAGCGCTCGAAAAGTGGCTTAACGGAGA
>CABMCT010000016.1 GCA_902384675.1 uncultured archaeon
GACAGCAATTGTTGTAGCAGGATTCTCTGCTGACGACTCAAGAATCGCAACCTTGAAATTGGCAACAGCTGACAAGACATTCAAGGGTGTAGCACAGTCGGAAATCGGCGGTGTCTGGTCTGCATTCACCTATCCATTCGCAGCAACCACGACAACCACAAACACCACAACTACAACAGGCAACACTACAGCCAACTCGACAAAATAAAGCAGTCTTTGAATAAAAGATAAATTTTAGCGGGAGGGGCCAGAAACCCCTCCCTTTTTATTTTTTTCGTTTTCTGCACAGTTTTTTCGATTAATTTTCTGATTCCAAGGAAGTGCATCCATTTAAATATTTTCATTTCTCTTAGGTCTTTATGGTGAAACTATGCCGATAATAGGACTGAATATCAACAAAATATCCGCTGAAAGAAAGGAAAATGCTTTTCTGGGAAAGGGTCTTGAGATAAAAACGCAGCCTCAAATAACCGATGTAAGGGAGACAAAGCTTGAGGGGCTTTCAAAGGAAAATATAGATATACTTTCCATCGGTTTTGCGATGAGCTCGACTTTTAACCCCGATGCAGGAAGTATCCTGATAGAGGGCTCGATACTTTACAAATCCGACAAAAAGGATGCAATCCTTAAAGAATGGAAGAAAGCCAAGGCACTCCCATCCGAAGATGGTGTGATAGTACTGAACCACATATTCAACAAGGCTTCAATAATCGGCCTGTACCTTGCAGACCTGCTGTCTTTGCCTCCGATTATTTCTCTTCCAAGAGTCGAGCCGAGGAGGGATTACGACAAAACGTCGCAGTCCGTAACCCCGACGCAGGAGAAGAAGAACTGAAAGGGAAAGAAGCCAAGCTAATCTATTATTCCGATGCAAGAGGGGCAGAAGGAGGAATTACCTCAGGCGTAGAACTTTCTACTTTTAATTCAGGCCTTTTGCTGCGGGAAACGACAATACGGTTTGTTCTCCCAACACGTACTTTTTCTACCAGCCCGCGGGTTTGAAGGTCTGCAAGTATCCTTGAAACCTTTGCCTTTGAAAAATTGGTTTCCTGTACAATTGTATTCTGCTTGCATTTGCCTTTGCTCGCCAGGATTATATCAAAAACCTTTTTCTCATCATCCTTTAGCACTGATAAAAGTGCACCTATGTTAGTTTTGCGGTATACCCAGTATCTCCAGAGAACAAAAGCGAACGCAAAAGCAAAAAATACAGCAATGTATCTTGAGTAATTGCCATAATATCTGACTACCTGACCCACCTGCTCATAAGTTGCGGTAAAAGTATATGTCTTTCCAAGCTCTGGTGAATTCAAAACCCAATCAAGAGTCATACGGCGCCCGGTGCTTCCGACGGCTGCCTCGGGGTATGGCTTAAAAACAGGGTCCTGTACAAGCCCGGTTCCTTCAGGGAGGGTGAGCACGAGTTCGAGCTTTTTTGTGGGTGTGCTGACGCCATTAACATAAGAAAAAATGTACGCGTTTGCAGTCGGAACAACCAGATTATGCATATCGAACTCAAAAGACGCTGTATAGTTATTGACCTGCCGGGTGTTAGGCCTGCAGGAATAAATATTTCCGTACGGCTGCGGCGTAATGGAGCAGTTCAAGGCACCGCCTGAATCGCGTGCAATAAAATTGGCGGAGTTGCCAAAAATAGTATACGGAAGCTCTATTGATGTCAGCTCATTAAAGGAAACAACAGAAATAACATGCGCTTCCCCACTGTTTTGAAGGTCTATTGCTATCTCCTGAGAATTTATATAAGAAGCATTGGCAATAGTGGGAAGCAAAAAAATAATCGCAAAGACAAAAAAGTATAGCTTATTCATACGTTTACCCCTCTCCCTTTACCGGACAGGTTATTGCTATAGCAAATTGCTCGGATTAGCAAATTTGCCGGTTATCCACCGTTATTTGGTGCTTATCAGCATTCCGCCAATACCGGCAGCTGCATATTTGTGCATCATGTCAGTAACCGTGGCAAGGGCATTCTGTGCGCTCCTCATATCGATTGAGATTTTGCTCGGGCCCAGTATCTCAATGGCAGTAGGAGCATAAGTCACAACCATGTTCATCAGCCCCTCAAAATCCTTTGCACAAAGCACAACTTCTGCAAGCTGGCTCCATGTCTCGGTTATACCGTGCGCTTTGAAATGCTCTGCAGGCTCTACAGGGTCTGTTGATGTGAAATTCTCCTCAAAAACCCGAAGTGCCTGCTCTTTTTTCAATTTCTCGACGTGTGCTTTAAGAGCATTTTGGGCAGCTTCTTTTTTTACCGCCACTACTTCAAAAAGCAGCCAAGTCTTAATCCAGCCTTTTTCAAGAAGCTTCTGCTCTTCTTCATTTGTTTTTGACATTTTCAGCCATCTCCATATTCATTGGGCTAAAAAGCCGAGAGCGCAGCGCCAAATGGTTCAGGAGGCGAAGCGAACGGATTTTTAACCATCATTTTATGCATTGGGTTAAAACACTAAAATTCAGTTATTTTTCAAAAACACTTGATTTTTAAATCGCTAAAACAATTAAACGCTATTTTTTGCCTTTTGGAACAATCAAAAAAACTGCGGTAATATACAATATAAATACCATTCCAGATTTATAAACTTGTTTTAGAGCGCCAGAAATGTTCGAATTTTAGCAGAATACCTGCCTTTCACTGGCAATAAACCTTTTTCTGAAACACCGTATTTATAGAAACTACAGGCAGTAACATAAAACAAAGGTTTAAAAAGGTTTAGGAGAAGTGTTACAATACAGTCATGAAAGTTGCTATGCACACTATACCAACTTTCAAGCTTTCTAAAGCTGAAACGCATATTTCAGCTTTAGAAATCATGAAAATCGTGTAGTTGCTATCACGGTGGAACTATGAAATTCCCTTTAGTTCATATTATATTTTTCTCTATTGCTCTTTTAGCACTGCAGGCATCAATAAGCGACGCAGCAGATTTTGTGGTAGGGCTTTCTGATATTTCTGTCAGCCCTTCGACAATTTATGCAGGAAATGCAGTAACGATAAAAACTACATATTCTGTAAGCTCAAGCATCTCTGCACCGGTCAGGCTCCAGCTTCTTTTTGACGGCAATGTTGTCGATAGCTCCTACCAGTATCGCTCGACAGGCAATTATGATGCAACATTTACTTATACTGCGTCAGGCTCTGATGTAGGAAGCCACACAATCGGTGTCCGCGCAAGAATATATGATGGGGATGTGCTTAAAGACGAGGATATAACGACAAAAGATATCCAGGTAAACGCCCTTGGAGGAAGCCACAATATTGAAATCACTTCTATCACAAGCAAAAAAACAGCAGATAATGCCGAAACATTCCCGATTACAGTTGAGATAAAAAATACAGGCAATTCAGAGGAAGATAATATTGTCCTTTCGGCAAAAATCAACGGGATAGTATATTTCAGCAGCCCTTTTGCCATCCTGCCAGGGACAAGCACAACACAGACAATAAATGTGCAGGCGCCTCTACAGTCAGGAAACTATGAAATAACCCTTAATGCTTATAACGCATATGCTTCTGATACCGGAAAAACCGGCATAGATGTTCAAGGCACATTTATCTCGCTTACGCTCAAGAAAACCGCTGCAAACCTCGGGGAATGGGTCGAAATATATGGATATGCAACGCGGGGGAACTATGCATCCGAAACTGCGGTAAGCCTTTATATCGACGGCGTATCTTCAAATGTGATTCCGACGCGTGAAAACGGATATTACTACACAAAATTAAAATTCGATACGCCAGGAAGCCACAAGATACAGGTCATGGCAGGGGGGCTTACAACGAGCCAGACGATTTATATAAGCGCTCCGCAAACACAGCCTGCTGCAGCACCTTTACAGCCCGGGGCGCAGGAAATAACAATCCCGCAGGGAAATTATACCGCAATAATAATAGTGACCGGAGAAAGCCAGTATGTGGTGTATCCCCAGGCAATGAGCAAAGCGAACAATGTTTCTGCTAAAGCAGACAAATACAATAATTTCAGTTTTGTAAATATCGATGTCAGCACAAAGGAGCTTGACGTGATGCAAAACGCAGGGAATCTTCTTAAAATCACCATGACCAATCACCTGGGAAGAAACGAGATATTCTCGGTTTCAACAGATTTTGACCAGAAATGGACATATGCACCTGAAGCAGATGTCATTACAGACGGCGGAAAAAGAGTCTTCCAGATATATTTTAACCCGGACAGGGAAGGCACCTTTGCAGGGAATGTGTTTGTAAAGCAGAACGGCAATGTAATAAAAACAATTCCTGTATCGCTTTTTGTTTCGCCGCGCCAGACTGAAATGAAAGAGGCATTTCCATTTGGATTTGCTTTAAGCACTGCAAAAATAGCAGTCCTTGCAATGATTTTAGCAGCAGCAGTCCTTACACTTCATTTCGGCCTGCAAAAGCCAAAAGCCCTTGAGCCGAAAACATTCGCACCATCAGGAGATGTTTCGGAGATATTAAAAACCATGTCCTCTCTGTCCGAAATACGAAGAAGCCCGACGGAGCAGAACATATTCTATGCTCCAAGAAACAAGATAATCATCTAATCGTAAGGTAATTTCCATGAAAAATACAGCAATTGTCTCATTTGCTATTGCATTGGCTTTGATGCCGGTTTTCGCAGGCGCAAGCGCCGGTATGAATTTCATTCTTGATACAAGCGAGGCAAAATTATGCTCCTGCGGAACAGTGCAGGTGACAGGAACTCTGGAAAGCGATGTGTCAGGAGTCTATAGAATACAATCAGACAGCAAATGGGTGACAGTCGCCCCGGATACTGTTTCGCTGGCAGCAGGTGAAAGCGTGCCCGTGTATGTTTATATAACACCTGACTGCGTGTCGCCTCCAAAGGATTATAATATCCAGGTAAGCGCAAAATCCGATGCCGGCCTAAGCGCTTCGCAGCAAATTACGACAACAATTCTTCCATGCCATAATGTAGCCCTTGATGTTTCTCCTTTGACAGGCAGCGCATGCCTTGGGGAATCTGCGCATTTTGACGTGAATGTGACAAATAACGGCAAGACTTCCGAGGATTTCGCAATATCCACAACAGCAGGCACGCTCCAAACAGAAAAAATAACGCTTGAGCGTGGCCAGACAAAGACTATAGGACTTGACATTCCTGCAAACGATACGAAAACAGATGTCACTGTAAGCGCACAATCAGCATCTACTTATGCAAGCGACTCAAAAACCATAACATTAAACGGAATGGGCTGCTACTCCGCCGGGCTTACTCTTGAGCCGGAAGCAAAATCAGCATGCCTTAATGATGCGGCAAATTATTCGGTTACGCTAAAGAATACCGGGGTGCGCGAAGATTCCTACCAGATAGATTCATCCCGGGGTACTCTTTCGTCAAAATATTTGACACTTGCGCCCGGGGAAGCAAAACAGATTACACTTTCTGCCGCATCGGATAAGGAAGGAAACTATTCTTTTGATATAACTGCAATTTCAGGGCACGCAAAAGCAGAAGCACGTGGCACTTTTACAGCAGTCCAGTGCAGGGGAGTTAAAGCGTCAATAGCGCCAACGGAAGAGACAGTATGTAAAGGATTCCCTGTAAATTACTCGGTCCAGATAAAGAACAGCGGAACACTTGACGATATCTATTCGCTGGCAAGCGATACCGGAAGGCTTGAAAAAGAAAACATATCTGTCAGGAAAGGAGAATCTTCGGAAGTATCGCTTGCAATACCTGAAGATGCCTTGCAGGAGAATAACACAATAAACATAAAAGCAGTATCTCTTGGCGATGCAGGCATAAGCGCAACCGCAAAATCACTTCTTTATGTCCAGAATTGCTACAATGTAAGCAGCTCTGCAGCAGCACCCGAAGAGAAAATATGTGCAGGAAAAACAGCGGTATTCGGGATTGATATCCAAAACACGGGTAAATTGGCAGATGACTACACTATTGACACAAATCTCGGGGGGCTCTCAGAAAAATACGTCACTCTTGCGCCGCAGGAAAAGGCATTGATATCTGCAATAATCCCCACAGAGCTTAACGACTCCGGGAAAAAACAAGTTACTCTGACGATATCCTCAAAGAATTCAAATGCAATGCAGAACCTTAGCCTTGATATAGAACCTGCAAAAGACTGCTATGGCTTCAGCGTTTTGGCAAAAAAAGACACGCTTTTTACAAACGACAGCACCGGGCAGCTCTTTGAAGCAACAGTCCTGAATTCAGGCAGGGAAAGCGCAAACTTCACTGACGAGCTCCAGGGCCCTGACTGGGCATATATCAGCCCCAGAAAATTCACTCTTGGAAGCGGGCAAAATGCTACGATATACTTGTACGCAGCCCCCTCATTTGGCACAAAAGATGACGCATACCTGATGGAAATAAATGTGAATAACACCGCAGGGTTCTCGCAAAAAGAATTCGTACAGCTTGTGCTCGGGAATGCAACGCCTCTTGACATGAGCAAGTTCAAAGCTGCAGCTGCCACAGGACGGGCTGCGAAAACAAGCGCCAAGAAGCCTCTTTACATAATCCTGCTTGGAATTGTCGTTATTGGCCTGATAATATTCGGACCAAGGCTTTTCTCAAAGAAAGAGGAAATACCCGAAAAAAGGGAAGTTGAAATACGGCCCGAAATACCTCAAGAGATTATCGGAGCGGACAAGATAGCAATTGTAGCGACAGAAAAAGAGAGCGAAACAGAGGAAGCAAAAGAAAGCGAAGGAATAAAAGAGCAGGAAAGCCCTGAAAAAGAAAAAGCCGAAGAGACAAAAGAGGCTGCCCCTGAAGAAGCGGCAGAGCCAAAAGTAGAAGAAAAACCTCCAAAGAAGCAGGCTAAAAAGAAAGCAGGTAAAAAAGAGCTTCAGGATATTTTGGATAATGTATAAACCGTTATGTGAAAGCTTTTGCGTAATTATGATAAGTCAATGTTACCATACTATTTTATCCTTTTTGGACAAGGGATATGTTATGAGTTCGCTTGAAGAAACTTATAGAAGCGTTTGTGCTGAAAATAGAGCGCATACTCCGCAAATAAGCGAATTAATGAGCGGGGGATTGCAAAGTGGAATCACTGTGAAGAATCTCAACGCATATTTTGGAGAAAAACAAGTATTGAATGATGTTAATCTTTATATTGAGAAAGACAAGATAACTGCCATTATAGGGCCTTCAGGATGCGGAAAATCCACATTTCTGCGGTGCTTGAACCGTATGCATGAGGTTGTACGCGGGGCAAAAGTTACAGGTGAAGTACTGCTTGATGATAAGGATATTTATGCGAAAGGTGTCGACCCAGTGGACATCAGAAGGCGCATCGGCATAGTATTCCAAAAAGCTCAGCCTTTCCCAATGATGACCATATATGACGATGTTACGACTGGATTGAGGCTCGGTTGCGGAGTGAAAGATAAGAAGGCGTTGATGCGAGCTGCGGAGAAGAGCCTCAAAAAAGCTGCACTCTGGGATGAAGTCGAGAATGTCCTCTATAAGAAGTCAGGCATGAGCCTATCTGGCGGCCAGCAGCAGCGCCTCTGCATAGCAAGGGCGTTAGCCGTGGAACCAGACGTTATCCTGTTTGACGAACCCTGCTCGGCACTGGATCCCATATCTACAAGCAAGATAGAAGATTTAATGATAGAACTTAAAGAAAAATATACCCTTGTTATAGTAACACACAATATGCAGCAGGCTGCAAGGGTAAGCGATTATACGGCTTTCTTTCTTTATGGAAAGCTGATAGAGTTTGGAGAAACAGAGCAGATATTTAAGAAACCCAAGGAGAAGAGTACTGAAGACTACATAGTCGGGAGGTTCGGATAGTATCTTATTATTGTTTTCTTCTGCGAAGCAGAAACTTACAAATCCGCCGAAATACACCTATTTTTCAATCACCCTGCTCTCAACATTCCCGTGCGTTATAGCATTGAGCTGGGAAAAAAGCCGCTCCTGCAGGCCTGCCGGGATTTCGACCTCGCTGAACCAGTAATCTGTCGCCCATTGCTCGCGAAGGATTATTCCCAGCGACTGGATTACCCGCTTGCAGCTTGATGCATACTCGATGCCGATTTTAAATGCAAGGTATCTTTTCTCAAGCTTTATTGGCAAAATAGGCTGAAGCTGCTTTATCGCATCCGCCACCTGCTCCTCTGCTTTCCTGAACGGGTCAATA
>CABMCT010000017.1 GCA_902384675.1 uncultured archaeon
AATATCATCAGGCTCACTCCAACATCTTCTTTAGTTCCCTAATTTTCTCCAAGAGAACAAGCCCTTTTTCTGTTAGCTTATATATTACGCCTGACTGCTCAATGAACCCCCTGGTTATGAGGAATTCAAGATACGGCTCTGTTATCTTGAAGTTCAGATTGCAACTATAGACTATTTTGGTTTTATGCATGCGTTCCTGGCACGCTTCCAAGATTGCTGCCATGATGTCCAGCTTGTCCCGCTTTTGATGGTTTATATGAATCATCGGGATTTCTCCGATTCGTGTTTTTTCAATCCTGCACTCTTTCTACGGATTGCTACGTCTTTTTTGTGCTGGTTGCCGTGGAATCTGTTCATCTTTTCTTCCTCTTCTTGTTCGGGATATAATCTTCAAAATCACATACTGTAAAATAATGACGGTTCGCCCATTTTGCGAGATATGTGTATTCTATTCTTTCTTTTTTGAGCTTGTTATTTGAGATATGGTTATACCTCATCACATACGGCTCCGCTCCATATTGTTTCCAGACAATCATAACCCGCTTCATGTCTGCCTCGAAAGTTGAATCGGTAAACCCAACCAGAACGTAAACCAGAATGTTCCTCGGTTTCATTCCAGCATCAATGAGATTCTGGATTCCCGCCCTGAACTGCGTTTCGTAATGCAGGGAATCAAAACTTATCCTCACGTATGGTCTTATTTTTGTATCTACGAGAATCCTTGCAACGTCCTTGGTTATCAGTCTGACATCGAGACCCTGATTGAAATCCACGGACAAGCCCTTCTCCCTGATGTAATCGATGTTCTGCTTCCAGTTCGGGCTTGCAAGGAAGTTATTATCGAGCAGCATTGCGTGCTTATGGGATTCCTCATGAAATCCCTGAATTGCCTGCCAGTTCTTAATGCTACCCTCTTTTTTATTGACAATACAGAAGGGGCAGTTGCGGATACAGCCACGGCTCGTAAAGCCCATCGAGAAGTCACAGTTGTATAAACTATAATCTGGCTTTATAAATTCAATTTCATCGTTAAGACTTGAAGTTAAATCATAACCAGACCCACCAACTATAATCTTTGAATCTGGGTAATACATCTTCAGACCATCGACCAGATGCTTGTTCCTGCTGAATACTACGGACGCATAAACGATGTCTGGGCTGTCGGTTTCATTGAATCCCACCGTATCCCCTTTGCTCTTGAAATATGCCGATAGCTTCATGAGCGCAAGGTTTGGGAACTGTTTTTTTGATGTTCCTGAATCCATGTCGAGCAATAGAACTTTCATTGTAAATCCTCAATCGAAATTGAGCATTTGCACGGGACTATAGCTCGGCGCACGCTTGCTCCCGCAATTATGGTTATGGAACTCCTCGATGCTGTCGGTGCTGACGCCGCATACCGTGCAGAAACACGGGATTGGAATGTTCCTGTATAGCTCCAGATGCCGAGGGTTTATATGAAGTCGTGGATTAGCCATGATACGGGTGGTCATCTCCTTGCTTCAGCTTGTGGTTCGCTGGCTTTTCAGGAATCACTATTCCAAGTTCCCCTTCTACAATCCGTTTCACTATCTGCGGGTTTTGTATTCCTAATAAAACCCTAATGTTCTCCTGGCTCATTTCTTTTATAACCTCCTTGATTTCTTCTTTCATGCCCTGCAATGCCTGCTGTACCGCCCTTTCAATCTGTGATGCTGTGGACGGGTCGTTGTTGCGATAATCATCAATATGCTTCATTACTTTCTTCATGTCGGGCTTGCCCGTGCTTGGGTGGAGCGTATGCATCTCCTCGAAGTTCCAACTCCAATCTATGTCAAACCAAAGTTTGCCGTCCTCTTTGGCGTATATCTGAATCCTGTCCCCCTTTAATTCGCAATCTTTGGCTATCTCACTGTCCATCTCGCCATACTTGCATCTTACAAGTTTGATGTTCTCATAGCTGTCGTGGATGATTTCACATTTTAACTGGTTCTCTATTCTTCCCCAGAGGTTCGTGAAATATTCCAAGCTTTTATAGAAGGCTTTGTCGAGGTCGTCTTCATCTATGAAGCTCAGGGTTCCATAAACTTCCATATCTTCTGGGTTGCACCAGATTGTGTTCCCATCTATGTAAATCGGTTTGTTGATATGTTCCTTCCACTTCTCGTTGTCTTTCCATATCGGGATTATATGCCACTGGTGCGAGTGTATCCGCTTCGGGTGCTTCTCTTTCACATAGCCTGCGCCGCCCTGCTGGGCGGGTGATTGCACGGGGTCGCTCTGGGGAGGTTTGACAGTTGTGGAGCGTTGTGATAGTGTTTTCTGTGTTTGCTTCTTCTTGCTGGATGTGGCTTTTGGTTGCAATACTTCCTTTACCTTTTCGGAATGTGCGTGGGTACGGGTATCAAAACGCACATGCGCACATATTTCATTTAATTTGTTGATTACGCCCCTTTCCCTCAAGTTTTTGAGATGTGTTTGAATTATCCTGCGCTTACAGTCCCGCTCCCTGGCTATCAGTTTTGGGTCGGTTTTTC
>CABMCT010000018.1 GCA_902384675.1 uncultured archaeon
GTGTGAAATTTCCATCGGTACAGACACCCATAAAGAACCTTTATCTTGTCGGAACAGACGCGGACATGAGAAGCATGGGAATTACAAGAGCTGCTTATTCGGTTCTGGAAATGCTGAAATCAATAAATAATTAGTTAATTATCATGCCCTGCTGCTTCCAACAACAGTTTTATCAAGGGAGCAGTTATGGCAGAGCCATTCGCCGTCGACTTGGACAAGCTCATCGTAAATCTGGCCGCAGTTCTCGCATCTTCCTTCTATTGTCGGAGGGCGGCTCTTGGTCGGGGGCGCTCCTTCCTCTATTTCATTATGCGCGTAGAGAACATCAATAAGCCCCGGGGCTATTTTTGTTATATCGGTCTCGGTTACAATGCCAAGAAGATTTCCTTTTTTGTCCACCACAGGAATCCTTCCGACATTATTCGCGTACATTACTCTTGCAACATCGGTTATGCTGTCGCCCGGGTCTGCCGTGATTATTTTCGGGCTCATGACATCGCCGGCAGTTACATCGCGCGGGGATTTATTTTCTGCCACAACCTTTGTGACAATGTCCCTGTCAGTAAGCATGCCAACTACAGTTCTATCCTGAACAATTGGCAGGCCGCGGATATTATGCCGGCGCATAAGCATTGCCACTTTCTGGACTGAGTCGCTTGCATTTGCGACTGTAACGTCTTCTGTCATAACAGTTGAGACTGCAAGGTCTTCTTCATCGGGCAACATAGCATCACGGAATTAATTCTGCTACATGGCTTAAATTAACCCGAAGAATCCGACGTAGATGTTCGACATTTGCTTGAAAGAAATTTAGCGCCCCCTACAATTCGCAAAATTCATCCACTGTAAGCCCCGCTTCCTCTATAATTGCTTTTAGTGTTCCTTTCGGCATGTCTCCATGGTGGTTTGGGACTACGGTTCGTCTTTTTGTAGTTGGGTTATAGTAGATTTCATGGCTGCCTTTTGCATGCCTATCGAAAACAAAGCCTGCTTTCTTGAGCTGTTTGTAAATGTCCAAACTTTCTTTATATTGATTTTTTGCGGTCTCCCACAGATTTCTTTCAAAATCGGTACGCGCATCTTCTACACATTCTTCTGCCATCGCCATATAGCCTTCTGTTTCAGTTATTTTTTCACTAGCGTATTTATACGATGCTGTATTAAATATTTCATGCCGAACTTCTTAGAGAAACGTGCTGGGTTAGGAATCCACACGAAAATGGTTTATACAGAATCCGCGCGAAAACTAAAGCTCAAAATCCCTTTGTGCGAAATCCGCTATGTATCTGACGAATACAGCATACCTATTTCAATGGCCATATACGGAGATAATATTAACCTCTTGATATACTCCGAAAGCCCGATAGGCATCCACATACAAAATAAAGAAATAGCCCGCTCTTTTATGAACTACTTCAATCCCATGTGGAAAATGGGCAAAAAGTAACGTACTGCGTCTGATATACAGCCACGTCTTTTTGGAACCACGAAAAATCGGTTAGTGCTGAAATCTAATTAACGTTTAGCATTTCACCTGTGACTTGCACGATTTTGAACCATTGACAACGTCATTGGGTTGGAAAGCTTGACACGAAGCCATCTCGATAAATCTCGAAGGCTTCCAGCTTGAAAAGCTGGAGGTGTCATGATTTGTCTCTTTTTCTTTGGAAAAGAAAAAGAGAAACTGCATTACTGCACCATCAGTTTCGCTTTCGATGCATCGTATTTCCAGTCAGCAGGAAGAACGCCTGTGCCTGAATAATATTTCCCGAGCCTTCGGACTTTTGATTCTGTGAGCATCAGCTTGTGCCTTGCGCTTTTGTCCTTCTTGTTTCGCGCTAAATGCTCCTGGATAGTGACTGTCTGCTTAAGAACATTGAAAAGGTCTTCGGGAAGCTTCGATTCAAGGCCTTTCTCCTTTATAATCTGGCCTATCGGCTTTCCTGTGATTGTCTGGACCGAAGGAATTCCGTACTGGTCGCGCAAAATAAGACCTATGCCTGCAGTGGCATTTCCCTGCTTCCTGAGCTTTACTACAAGCGCTTCCACTTCTTCTGCCTTATAATCCACCCATGTGGGGGTCTTCTTCACTTCAGGCTTCTTGCTTCCTGATTTTCCGCGCTTTCCGCAATATAGACGTGACATATTTTTCACCAATTTTAAGACAGACAGAAAGAGGAGCAGCATTGCGACATTTCCAGCAATTCACCAATTAACTTGGGCTGGAAAGCTTCAAGTTCGCTAATGCGAACGAGATGAAATCGTGCAACCGCAATGGAACGACGATGAGTCGCCTCGGGGCTTAAAAAACCCTAAGTACCGATCTGAGCGAGCCTTAACCCTTTCAGTCTAAGCATATATCTAACAGCAAATCTTTTTAAATGCAATTTCGGATGAGGTAACGACTCATCTATGTAGGAAATAACCTCACTCGGGGACTAATTGGCTGATATTTGAGGTTATTTCCTGTAAATTGCATACAAATCATGGAAACGTTTATATCTTTACGCATTGGCAATTAAGTCATGGCCGAGATAAAAAGCATAGATATGCATAAAGAAGATATCGAAGTAAAGCTATCTATCAGCAAGGAGGAATACAAAGTTCTCCAGCACCACATGAGCGATATCGTCATCCTGCCGTCCGGGAGAGAGTCCCTTGCATACTCGCTGACAACAGGAAAGCTTGGCAACAGCAACCGTGTAATGCTCCCCAAAAAAATGCTTGAGGCATTTCGCATAGCCGAACTGGACAAGAAAGTCCCTTCGAATCTTTTCACGTTTAACGGGAATACGTTCCTGCTGATAAAACTAAAGGGCTCTGAATTTGGCATACCGAAGTTCAAAGATTAGAAAAATGAGGGATAGTTAATGAGCGTAACAACAGGTCTTAAAAAACTGGACAGCATACTTTCCGGGGGATACCCTGAGAATTCGGTTATCCTGCTATCAGGAGGCCCGGGAACCGGCAAAACTTTGCTGGCATTAAAATTCCTTCTCGAAGGCGCAAAAGCGGGAGAAAAATGCTGCTATATAACGCTTTGCGAGAGCACTGAGGAATTAATCAAAGCAGCAGAGTCGGTAAAGTCATTGAACGAGGTAAAAAAATACCTTGGCAAGAACCTGGCAATAGAGCCAATATATATGAGCCAGAGCAATATCAGCATGAAGCGCTTCGTGGACATCCTTTCAAATTATCCCAAAATAGACCGGATAGTGATAGACGATGTCAACAAGCTATTGATGTTCTCCGAAAACGAAAAAGCATACAGGGCTTATCTTGTAGAAATTATCAACAGCCTGAAACGCACAAAATCATCCCTGCTGCTATGCGAAACCAAAAGCGACGAGATTCTGGACTCAGGCGGCGATGAGTCGTTTGAATGCGACGGCATCGTACAACTGGTATTCCTTGACCTTGAAGAGAAGCCAATGCGCGCCCTGATAGTGCACAAAATGAGGTATACTAACTTCGATGCAAAAGTGCCCCATGAGCTGAAAATAGATAATATGGATATAAAACTGACCGAAACCAAAGTGATTTAGAGACAGCGCTTTCTTTACGCGGGTAAACTTTTCCTTATAATATATACGCAGTAGCGGACAATATAAACCTATGAAACTGTCCGAGTCGCTGCGAAGGGGGATAATGGAAACGTTTGTCGGTGGCATAATAAATAAATTCAAAGTTAGCCGGCGGCGAAGAGATACATTATTCTTTGAGGAACTTCTGGCAAGATATATTCTTGAATGTGAAAGGGCAGGCTTTGGCGCCCAAACACAGAGAATGGGTGAAGAATGGGGATTTTTAATTACGCAAATGCTTGCTTCAGAAACTATTAGAAGAATGCCTCCTCAATTCCTGTTTAATATAATAATCGCAAATATATGGCATAACCTCGGACTAATTGACAGGTTGCATGCAGAAAAGAGCGATAATATCTGGCGAATGAGCACAGAAAATGAAGCAATTACAAGATGCATCGGAGAGAATAAATTCATGCTTGGGTTTTATATGGGAAACCTGGAGACACTATCCAGCGGTACGGTATTTCCCTTAAAGTCAAAACAAAAAAAAGAATCCGGTGAATATACTTTCAAATTGCGCGGAAATCCCATTAGCATTAAGGCAAGGTCAAATGAATTATATAGGAAATTAAACGATATCGGGCCGATTGAAGGGTATACTCTTAAAGACGCCTTGAAAAGGAATATATTCACCTTGAGTGGCAATAGAGTCTATTTCAGGGGCAGGCCCATAATGCCTGTAGAGAATACACTAGTTCATATCATAGGAAAGTTTAATGTCCTTCCGGAGAAGGTAGCAGAGATATCCTATGAGTTCTTTAAAGAAATAGTAAAAGAAGATACTCGCAGAGAAGAGAAGCTGGTCCTACTTAAAACGATTTTCCAGATAACCGGTTGGGGGGCTATAAGAATCCTGGCGGATAAGAAAAGCGACATAACCCTTAAGATCAGGAACCTTCCCCACGGGTTATTACTGAAAGACGACTGGACATTCCTGCTTAGAACAATTCTGGGCTACTTATGGCTGATTGACAGAGAATTAAAAATAGCGCATATTAAGGAAACGCGGTCTGGCATCTTAGTAGAATATTCTCATTAGCTTTTCTCCTCATAGGTTATTCCTTGAGGGTGCTCATTAAATCATTAGCCATAGCATCAAAAAAATAGGTACCGTTCCCCCGATAGTATGGGCAGTTTCGAATTTATCTTGCGCTGTGAAATAAAGTGTCACTGGTGAAATAATAAGAAATGGAAATAAGGCGTATGTATCTAACCGTAGAGCAAGGAATATGGTCCCTGCCAGAAGGAGGTACACCGCTCTTTTTGTACTCTTGCGCCCAATTCTTAAAGGTAATGTCTTTAGGCCCGCAAATTTATCTCCTTCATAGTCTCTTAAATCAGAAATAATACTGCCTGTAAGAAAGAATACCGCGATTAGCAGATAATACTTAATGGTTTTATCATTAAAATTCATAGTCCCTAAGAGAAACAAAAGAGCTATAAGAAATCCCGTATAAAGATTCTTCACTAATGTGTACTTCTTTATCCTGAGAGAGGAGTACGCCAAACCGGTAATTATGAATAGCAGAGAGAAAAACAAAGTATGCAAAGAAAGAATTGCAGAAGCTACAAACCCTGCGACTGAAAATAAAAATGATAAAAATAACCCCGTCCCATTAAGCAGGAAATCTGCCGTTCTTTTTCTGTTTACGGAATCTTCTTTCTTGTCGGTTATGTTATTAAAGGAATACACGCCTGCACAAATAAAAAAAGAGCTTAACGAAACGAGTATCGCATCGGCCGATGGCCTGTTAAAAAGCAAATAGCCGCTCGCAGTCATAAATGCAACAGATAAGCATATCTTCGCCCTTATAAAAGAGCACAGCATTGAAAGTTTTCTAAGCAAGGATATTACCTCCGATGTAAAAATAAGGTGTCAGGAATTCCACGAAAACCAGCCTGCTCCGGTACTGTCGGGTTATTGAATTCAGCCGTATTTTATTCAAAAGCAATGATTTAGAGAGCAGATTCGCGACCCAAATAAAAATAAAGAATGGCGGGGTAGTTGAGAGTATTAGCAAAGAAAGCGATGAAAGCATGCCGAAAAAAACAGTTATACGAAGAGAGTTTATTCTGCCTTTGGACAAAAATAAATTAGTCGAATCTTTATTGTCAGTGATATCCTTCTGGCACAGAATAAAAACAAATTGCGAAAAAGAAAATAAGGCAAAAACAGTACCGAGAAACGATATTCTCCCGAATAGCCCCATATCCAGGAAAAGAAACGTGAAAATCCAGACAGAGCCGCCGAGCAGGTATGCCACCAGGTCGTATTTTTTCAGGCGGATACTCGGATGCGAATAGGAAAACAGGAGAACGGAATACCACAAAGCGGGCAAAAACATGGCAGTATCTGCCAAAGCAACAAAACTCAATCCCAGAACCAAAATCAAAATTGACAGATTATACAGGCGCTTGGCGGAAATTACGCCGCTTAAAATCAGTTTATCCTGCCTGCCATTTCTCAGGTCATCTTTTACATCGTAATAATCATTGAAGCAGTCGCCGAATAAATGGATCAGCATAAAGCCGGATGCTATGAGAAGAATGGTATGATTCATGCTATGCGTAACCGCCGCGTACATCAAAATAAAACCGAAGGATGTTCCTATTGCAGGTCTTAATCTCCGATATATTAGCCACAATAATTTCCAGATTATGTCATCACCTCTGTTTTTGGCTTTCCAGCCTGGATATTATCTCCAAAACATCTTCGCTTGAAACCGAAACAGCGTTATCTTTGCGCATCGTTTTTATCTCCTTCAGAATTAGGTCAACATCTACGGAATCAAAATTTTCAAGAGAAAATTTATCGCCAAGAACATATTGCAACGCCTTCTTTCCGCTATGTTTTCCAAGACAAATTCGCCTTTTCTGCCCCACAACCTCGGGGTCCAGGAACTCGTATGTCTTCGGATTTTTCAGGACGCCGTCAATGTGAATGCCTGATTCGTGCGAAAAAGCATTCTCTCCGATAATGGGCTTATGCCTCTGGGTTTTCACTCCCGATAACTCCTGCACCATATCGCATATTTCCTTTAGCATGCCGTATTTTACTTCAAGCTCTTTTCCGTAAAGAAAATGCAGCGCAGTGCAGACTTCTTCAATCGGCGCATTTCCCGCCCGCTCCCCTATGCCTGTAAACGTCCCGGAAAAATAATCCGCACCGGCCATGATTCCCTCGATGGTATTTGCGGTTGCCAGGCCGAAATCATTATGCAGGTGAAGGCAAACATCGCAATCTGAATTCTCTTTCACATACGAAACAAGGTCTCTGGTGGATTTTGGTGTAAGGCAGCCGACTGTATCTGAAAGGACAAAAAGGGCAATTTTATCATGCACGCATTCCAGAAATAACTTCAGATAGTCCAAATCGGCCCTGCTTGCGTCCTCTCCTGCAATGTCCACTATCAATCCGTGGGCACGCGCATAATCAACCAGTTCTGCTGCATTGTTAAGATTTTCCTCCCGCGTAATTCTCAATCTTTGCGTTATGTGCAGGTCCGAAAGCGGCGAAATCAGGGTAACACGGCAAGCTCCTGCATCGATAGAAAGGTCAACATCCGATTTTTTGCACCTGCAGGCAGCAGAAACCTTGCTGCCAAACCGGCCTGCAAGTTCCTTTGTGACCTTGAACTCGCCATCAGAAACCACAGGCATTATGTCAATCAAATCCACACCAAAATCAATCGCTTTTTCCGCTATCCTGAGCTTTTCGTCAAAGTCGAAAACAACGCCTGACATCTGCTCCCCGTCCCGGAGCGTTGTATCGTGTATTTTTATGCTGGAAGATACAGTCATGTTTTAATAATATATCTAATTGTTTATATATATTAATTATATGTTTATATTATAACGGAATGTATTAAGAAACATTATATATGGATAAGAACCAATATATAACGGGACTCCCGATGAACTTTCCTAAAGATGTGGCGGAAAACAAATTCCTTCTTGTCCTGATTAGCGAAGAGCAATATATTAACCTGCTTTATGGAGCCATAAAATCGCTTTTTAATAATGTTGCGCCCCGGCCGTCAAAAACCGCCATACAGAAAAAAGGCAAAATATGCTACGTCTGCCTGAGGCGTCCCTACAAAGATGTATTGTCGGATTTAAAAGAAAGCGGCATAGACACCGACGCATTCTTCTTCATTGATGTATTAAGCAGCCATTATGAAACTCCATATTGGAAGGGAAATTGTATTTTCCTTCGCACACCGCTTGCGTTAAGCGAGGTGCATGATGCCATAAGCAAAGCGATTGCCGAGAGGAATTGCCGCACGATATTGATTGATGCAATCTCCAACCTGCTTAATTACCGGGAAACTTTTGACATAGTAAGATTCACGCATAATCTGCTAAATCAGGAAAAGAAAACAAGAAAGATATTTGTCGCATTCAAGAAGGACGGCTTTCCAGAGGAAGAAGGCAGGATGCTGACCAAGGATATCATGATGTTTGCCGACTGCCTGCTGGACCTGGGCCCGAATGCCTGAAAACCCTACGGAAGCATAAGCTTCATCCGACTATTTTCTTTACCCGCGTTACTAAGTCATCGTTATCAAACGGCTTGGTAATGTAATCGGATACATTCATTTTCTTCAGGGAGTCCTTGCCGGCTTCAGAAAATCTTGCGACAGTCAAAAAGGCCACTTTTAGCGACTTTAATTTGCTATCGGCTCTTATCTTTTCGCAAACTTCCCTTCCGCTCATGCCCGGCATCATCATGTCAAGTATGACTAAATCGGGTTTAATTGTCTTGAGTTTCTCAAGGCACTCTTTGCCGTTATATGCCTGTATTATTTCGTATCCCTGGCGCCCAAGTATCGCAGTAACCAAAGTTACAATATCCTCTTCATCATCCACTACCATGATTTTCTTCTTGCCCATTTATCATCCCAATATACAATGATACGCTCTTGCTTATTAAGTTTTGTCCTGTTTCCCTATGCCCTTGTCTTTCTGGGATATCGGCACGGTTAAAAGAAATGTAGACCCCCGTCCGACCTCACTCTCCAGCCATATCATTCCCCCCAGCCGCTCGACAAATCCCCTGCATATGGCCAGTCCCAGGCCCGACCCCCCTGTCTTTCGGGTCATGCTTGAATCAACCTGGTAAAACCTGTGGAACAGCTTGTCAAAATGCTTCTTCGGAATGCCTATTCCCGTATCTGCCACGCTAAAATGAATCATCTCCCCTTCCTGTTTTGTATTAACCTTTACGCCTCCTTTCTCCGTATAGTTTATTGCATTGTTGATAATATTGGAAAGTATCTGTGTCAGCCGCATTATATCCGTTGTAATCGGAGGCAAACTTTTGTCTATTTCAAACCCGAATGCAATCCCTTTTTCCTTTGCTTTGGGCTCAAACCTCATTGTTAGCGATTCTGTCAATTCGTTCAGGTTCACCTTTTCAAAATTGAATTTTACGGTGTTCAGGTCGAGCTTTGACAAATCCAGCATATCGGAAATCAATTTCTCAAGCCTGACAGTTTCTTTGTCTATAATCGCCAGGTACTGCCTGCGCTTGTTGATATCGTCTATGACATCCGAACTATGCAAAAGCTGGATGAATCCCTTTATTGCAGTAATCGGGGTTTTTAGCTCATGCGACGTTATCGAAACAAACTCGTCTTTCTTTACATCCAGCGCTTTTAGCTCCTTTAGATTTTCCTTCAATTTCACCTGTGTCCGTATCAATTCCCTGTTAAGCTCTTCGGCATCCTCCATCATGTTCAGCATGGCAGTCTTGGTATTTGTAAGCTCGACAAGTTTTGCCTCAAGCTCTTTTTTGGATTTTTCAAGCTCACCTGCCTTATCTTCCAGATCCTTCCGGGAATTTTTTAGGCTCGCAGTCATCTGGTTGAATGACGCAGCAAGGATTCCGAGCTCATCGTTTGATTTAATATCTATCCGCATATTCAGGTTGCCTTTACCAATACGTTCTGCAGCATCTTTCAGGTCATTCACTGATTTTGAAATGGAAAAGGAAACAAGAATCACTACCGAACCAACAATTACAAAAATCCAAATAATTGCCAGGACCTTGTTTAAAGAATCATATATTTCTGTTTCGGCAGCTTTTTGCGCCTGCACGATTTCTTCGCCCTCATTAGCAAGCGCATCATCTATTGTCTTCAGCAGATCCTCCTTGGCACCCTCAAATTCCTGTTGTGCATTGAAAAGATCTTTTGCGTCTGCGCCGCTCTCTTTAAGCAGGATTACTTTTTCGGATAAATTGGCAAATACATCCCATCTTTCCTTAATATGGTCCCTTAAGTGAGTTTCATTTGGAAAATACATCTGGACTGAAGAATTGTATATTAAGAAATTAGTCTCAAACTGCTGTTTCGCCCCGTTTACCTCATCGGTTCCGTGTTCGTGTATTTGAGAACCCTTGTCTCCCATAACCAAAATTTCCATACTATGCGAAAAAACATCCAGCGATGCAACTTTCATATTATTCAGGCTGTCTATCGACGGCAGGGTTTGCTCGTTCATATCTCTAAGGTCGTACTGGATTATCCGGGCATTTTCGAGGCTGACAAGCCCCATGGCTCCAAGCAGTATGGCCATCAGGAAAAATCCAAATGTCAGTTTAAAAATTATTTTCATGGCTATTCGCTCGTCCTTTTTTTGCCTGCCTCAAACGCCCTTATCTGTTTTTTGAGCTCAATCATCTTAAGCTCCCTGCCGACAGTAAGCTTGTTGAACCTCTCAAGCTCGTCAACTTTCGACTTAAGCTCCTGATTAAGCGCTTTCATTTTTTCCTCGGCACTCTTGCGCTCTGTAATATCCCGATGAATCGCAAGGAAGCCGATGATATTCCCTCCGGTATCAAGTATCGGATTGTCCGAGGCATCTATATTTACCAGCCTGTTGCCTTTCGCCTTATTGACTATTTCTCCTGACACGGTTTTCTTTGCAAGAAGGGTGTCCCAGAATTGCACGTACTGTTCCTTCGGGATAACCCCTGATTTTATAATCCTTGGAGTTTTCCCCAAAGCTTCCTCCTTTGCATAGCCGTATATTTTCTCAAAAGCAGAATTGACATAAATTATATTGCCGTCTGTGTCTGTTATGAATACGGCATCGTTGGAGTGCTGGAGCCCGAACTTGAATTTCAGTAACTCCTCCTCGGCCTGTTTGCGTTCTGTAATGTCTTTGAAAGTAACAACCGCGCCGACCAGCTGATTATGTTCGCAGATTGGCGTGCTGACGTATTCGACAGGAAATGATGTACCATCCTTTCTCCAGAACACCTCGCCGGTCCCGCGATGAACCTTGCCATCTTTATATACTGCGTAGATAGGGCATTCTTCTTTTGAATAATTGCTTCCGTCGGGTTTTATGTGATGCCATGTTATATGGCTGGGCTTTCCGATAAGCTCGCCTGGCCTATATCCCAGCATTTTATCGGCTGCCGGATTGACAAACATCATATTCCCCTTTGCATCCAGTCCCAGGATGCCCTCGCCGGCAGAATTTAGAATCAGCTCGTTCTGTCTCATAAGGCGCTCGATGGTTTCCTCTGTCGTCTTGCGCTCGGTGATATCTCTGACCGTGGCGAAAAAGATAGCGTTTCCATCAGCATCTACGGTTTTTTTGGGGCAGACCAGTGCAGTAAACCGCTCGCCGCTTTTTCTTTTAAAAATCAGCTCATACTCCCCTTCAATGCCGTTTATCGCGCCGTTGAGGACTTTAGATGTGTCTTTCAACCCTTCCTCGGCCCAGTATTTAAACGGCGGCTTCTGGTCCAGCAGCTCTTTTTCGCTGAATCCTGTCATCCTGCAGAGCGCCTCATTAACCATAAGCTGCCTGCCCGATTTGTCAATCACGGCAAAACCGTCTTTAAGCCCTTTAAGCAGGCTCACGATAAACGACTCGTCCTTTTTGAGTTTTTCCTCCGCTTTCCTGCGCTCGGTGACGTCCCTTGAGATAAGAAGGATAGCATAGCCGCTTCCGACAGGGTTTTCAATTATATTGGGCGTGGCTTCAAGGTCATGCCAGTCCCCTGTTTTATCCGGGAACCTGAAGCTTAAGTGCAATGCTGCAGCTTCCTTTTTTACCCCTAATATTGCGCCCATTTTTGCTGCGGCAACCTTTCTTGCAAATTTCGCCAACAACGGCAGCAGCCGGGTTTTATCCTCGGGATGCACTATGTTAATTGCCGACTTCCCGGCTAGCTCTCCCTGCCCGTAACCCATCTGCCTATGCGACGGGCTTGTATAGATATATTTGCCGCTAAAATCCAGTAATGAGATGTAATCAGAAGTATTTTCTATTATCTCTCTGTAAAATTCGTTGCTTTTTTGGAAGACCGCATCTTTGATCAGGTTAAGTTCTCTTCTTTTGTTTACGCTGTCTTTTGAAGAAAGACCGTTTTTTAAAAAAGGAAGCTCTATAACCATTAGTCTCTGGTATTAATTGGGGGTTTTTGTATATATACATTAACGTAAAACCCATATGCCTAAAGGATTAGTGAAAACATCTTGCGCAGTATTAGTTACTTTTTATCCCTCTTGACATATCTTCCTCGTGTTCTTAGCTTTTGCAGGCGCGCAATAACTTCTTTTTTGCCTCCCGCCATTTCATATTCCGAAAGAATTATTGCGCTCATTTCCTCCGAAATCTCCGGGTGTGTCGATGAGATTGTTTCAAAAAGGCTGTGAAGGTCGACTGCCATGTCTTCTGCGGATTTTGAGAAAAATCCCAGGCCAAAGTCAATGAAATAAATCTTTTTTTCTGAGAATATCATATTGCTTGTAGTCAAATCGCCGTGAATAATTTCCGAATTATGAAGCGCTGCAATAGACGTTGCTATTTCTGCAGAGATTTCGCGGAAATTCTTTTTGTCAAGAATGTCTTTTATTCTTGGGCCGTCGATGTACTCCATTTCAATTGAGAATAAATTTTGCTTCAAGACTTCTGGCGCATTTATTATCCCTGCGGCTCTTTGCAATAATTTAGCCTCTGCGCGTGTGCGGATTTTGCGCAGTTTCTCGTCAAGCTCTTTTACCCGGTATCTTTTCGGGATGCGCTCCTTTATCACAGTACTGTCAGTTTTGTAAATATCGGCTTCGGCACCTTTTCGCAATAGCTGCATAAAATCTTCTTAGAAATTAAAATTAATAAGCCGCATGAATTAGCACAGCGACAATTCAGTGCCTTCCTTGACAACCTCAAAGCAGCTGAAGTAAATGTCCTGTCAACTCCTTTAAACTTGTAACCCAGATATAATTCAAACTAATAAAGAGGCTCGAGCAATTAAATAACGTTCAAAGCCTTTCAATCCAATGCATAATATGATGATTGAAAATCCGTTCGTTCCGCATTGCTAACCATTGTCCGCGGAACTCTCGGCTTTTTGAGGAATTAAAGGAGTCCTCAAAAGCTTCAAGTTTGCAATAGCAAACGAGAAGATTTCAAACCAAGTTAGATGGAGTTGTTTGAAAATGGATTGGCATCTTCTGCCCGGTGAAACTCTTATACACCAGACTAAGATATCCAGAATGGTGTTCTTCAGGTATTATTTTCTTGCCTTAGTGCTGCTCGGGCTTTCTGCGTACATGAATTTCTCGGAGCAGATAAAGGCGCTCAATCTCCCGGTTCTTGAAGCTTCAGGAGTATTGATAATTCTTGCATTCATAATTACTTTTATTGCTGAAAGGTTTACAGGACGGGAGATTGTCGGCCTGACAACCGAGCGAGTCCTGATACGAAAGCGCGGATTAACCGATGAGGAAATGGAAAGCGACGATGCCAAAAAAGGCGTTTCAGGCCTGTTCGGCGCAGTGCGGATGGAAGCCCTGAAGCTTGAGACAATAACAAATGTGCAGGTGCGCCAGTCAATCGGGCAGAGGATTTTCGGCATGGGCGACCTTGCGATAATGGCAGGAAACGAGGAGCATGTCATCAAGGACTTGCATCACCCGTTTGATATCGAGAAAGCGATTTATAGGATTATAGAAAAGAGGAGCGAAAGCGCGACATTTCCAGCAATTCACCAATTGGCTTGGGCTGGAAAGCTTCAAGTTCGCTAATGCGAACGAGATGAAATCGTGCAACCGCAATGGAACGACGATGAGAGGAGAAGCGCAGAAGAAATAACTCAAAGTTCCTTTCTCAATTTCTCCGCCAACTCGCTTATCTTCACCCTTGCCTGCTTTCCGGTGTCCCGCTCGCGTATTGTGACATCGTTTTTCTCAAGTGTGTCGTAATCAATTGTCACGCAGAAAGGCGTTCCTACCTCGTCCATTCTTGCATATCTTTTTCCGATGCTGCCTGATTCGTCATAGTACGCGAAGAAATCTTTTTGCAGTATTTCGCAAACTTCTTTTGCCTTTGTGTCGAGATTATCGCGCGCCATTAGCGGGAAGATTGCAACTTGGACTGGCGCCAAGTGCTTCGGCAGTTTAAGAACATTTCGCTCGCCTACGCCTGATTCAGGCTTGTAAAATATATCCAAAATTGCGAATGTTGGCCGGTCTGTCCCGAATGCAATCTCTATTATCTGTGGGAAAATCTTGTTGTTGTCTTCATCCGGCACAGTCATATCTGTTCCGGATGCTTTTGAGTGGTTGCCGATATCATAATCTGTCCTGTCGGAAATTCCGCACATCTCGGTCCATCCAAAGCTCTGAAGCTCGACTTCAAGATCCCATGTATCATCAGAATAAAATGCCTTTTCATCAGGAGCATGCTGCCTGAAGCGGATTTTTTCATGCGGAATGCCGAGTTCTGTAAATATCTTGTAAGCCACATAAAGCGTCCAAGCATATGCTTTGTTTTTAAGCAGATTGCCTGACATAGCATCATCTAGCATTGTCATCTGCGGATGGCTCTTGTTGTCCTGCATATACCATGTCCAGAGCGGAAGCTTTTCTTTCTTGACTTTCTCGAATTGCTTCCAATCCTGCTTAAGCTTTTTTGTCAGAAATAGTTGCGCCTCTGCCTGCGTGAATTCCCTACAGCGAATGATATGCTGTCGCGGGGAAATCTCGTTCCTGAACGCCTTGCCTATCTGGAAAACTCCGAACGGGAACTTCTTTCTGAAGAATTCATAGTATCTTTTGAATGGAAGATAAGTTGTTGTTGCGGTCTCGGGCCTGTTATATGCCTCGATATTTGTACCGATTGTGGTCTTCATCATCAGGTTGTGCCTGCGGATTTCAGGCAAGAATTTGGAGCCGCATGTCGGGCATTTTACCTTTGCGTCATTGACAAATTCAAGGAATTCTTTTTCCTTGAAAGCAGAAACAATGACATCAGGATATTTCTCCTCAATCAGCTTGTCAATCCTGAAGACCCCTTTGCACTTGCTGCATTCGACAAGCGGGTCGGTGAAACCTTCAAGATGCCCTGACGCCTTCCATACCTCGCGCGGCATTATAATCGGGCATTCCACTTCCCAGTAATCGTTGGCAATAAAGACTTCGCGTATTTTGTTCTCGATGTTGTTTTTCAGGCGCTTTCCAAGAGGCGCGTAAGTGAAAAAACCCGCAAGGCCGCCGTATATTTCCGGCTCCGGCCCCCATACAAAACCGCGGTGGGTAAGCATCTGTATAAGCTGTTCCTGGAATTTCTTTGATGGTTGTGACGACATAATAATCTGCTAAAAGAATTATATGCGGCAAGGAATTTAAAGGTATTTCGCAGGATATTTTGCGCGCGATTGAAGCACTGCAAGGATTTGAAATTTATTTATTATTGATGGCATCATACGCCGCGAGCAAATCTGATAATATTGCCATGCAAAACATCCCGACACATAGAATCCGGCTGAATCAACGAATATTAAAAGGTTCTTTTAAAAAATAAGCATTAATAAAGAAATTGCCTAAAATTCGTGCATCCCAACCGCGGCAAAGCTGCGAGGTATTAAACCCAAACTGAAAAATAAAATATATCTCATGTAGTTATGGTAAAATCAAAAATGTGTGCGCCTATGAAAAAAACAAACCGCCTGCTCAGGAGAAAATGGGACGATATCTTTTATTGCCTTATCAAGGCGACATTTGATAAATTCGGAAACGAAGTCTCGGAACATGCAGCATTTATGAAATGGGTTGCAAAGCGGATCCTGATGCCCCTTACTGTTTTTTATGTGCTTACAGGGCTCATATTTTTCAAAATATACGTTGTAGGCTCTCTTTTTTTGGGCGCGCTTTTCTTTATTTACAGCAACTTTCTTCCCGATCTTGATTCGCTTATGATTGCCACAAATGATAAAAAACGTGTTTCAGAATGGCATGAAAAATATCTGCTTCTTTTCTTTGCTCCCGTACTTGTTTATTATGCAGTATCCGGCCAAGCAAAGCCGATCTATACCACTAAAGGAAAAGAATTCCATACCACTAAGGCGCTGGTAACGTATGTATGTTTTTTATTTCTGTTTGGCCTGGTACTTTGGAGAAATCCGCTCCAGCACACAATACTTCCGATTTTTGGCGGATTGGGCTACTTAACGCATCTGGCGGTTGACAATATCGCGTGGGGATGCATCATTCATAAAACCATAACAAGAAGCAAGGCATATCACTTGTCATGAAATCTATGAAAATGAGCGTATCAGTGCGTTAATCAATTAAATTGCCAAATCACACATCACAAAAGCTTCACAACTTCATACGTTCTTAGCAAATCCGAATTATCGACATAAATCAACAGCTCCGGCGTTGATGTTAGCAGCTCCACGACATTTATTTTATTCATCGCAAGTTCTGCGCTGACATACGAAACAATCCCGCGCGTATCAATCGCCTCATGCGGAAAAATGACGTCGATTTCAGCGATATTGTCGCGCACCTCAATTATTTCTTTTGCATCGAAAAGCTCCTTGATTTGCTTTAACCTTACTTTGTCAGCGAATATTTTTATTGATAACGCGCTTTGGACGATTTTGAAGGTCTCGCTCGTCGTGTGGTTGATGGATTTGACAGCATGCGCGAGCTTCTCAAGCACGGCATCCGAGTTTTTGAGGCTGATGATTGCGATATCGTCTTTAGCGCTTGTGCGCATGTTTTTGACTAAAGCGGCGATGTCTTTTGATTTCGACGATTCCTGCGGATACCTGCGCAGGGCCATAATCAGCGCTTCCGACTGCTTAACCGGGATTTTTTCATGCTCTGCGATATAGCGGGCAAGAGCGCGCCGATTGATGAGGCCTTTGTTTCGTGCTTCGCGCACATCCGGATTCTTGCTGAAAAAGCGCTCAAGCATTAATTCTATTTGGGACATAATACTTTATTTCAGGTCAAAATTTATATACTTTGCGTATTTATGACACTAGTTTTAAATACAGGCAAATATACAATAAGGCAAAAGCTGATTGCTATGAACAGAACAAATGGAAACCGGTGGCTATATTGACGGATTTAAAGAGGCTAAACGCCTCGTATCAGAAGGGCGCGCGCAGTTGGAATCGGCAGAACGGATTGATTTGAGCGCGGAAACATCACTATTTGCTGGCGCATACAACTTATTTGAAAAAAAGCAGGAAATGGCTCTGGAAAAAGAGGGAATTGCAATCGAAAAAATAATGCGCGGCCTTGAAGAATACCGCAATCTGCTCCGTTACGATAACACCGCGCATTTCGGGCGGATAAAGACAGCGATAAAATATACGCTTGATGAGTTCAGCGGCCGCATCCCCGGAAACTCCTGCGAAAAATACCGCAACGCGCTTTTCATAGGGCCTGAATAACACATATAAAAACATGCGCAGCCAAAGAAATTATTGAAAAAGGTTATAAGGATGTCCAAAGAGCAAAAAGTCACCCCCTGGGAAGTCGAGGGGAAAATAGACTACAACCGCCTGATAAAGGAATTCGGCACAAGCGCGCTTGCCTCAGACACCGTCAAAAAAATCGAGAAGCTTGCGGGAGATTCGCACATATTTCTGCGCCGCGGTTTTGTTTTCTCGCACAGGGATATGGACCTGGTCCTGAAGGATTATGAAGCGGGCAAAGGCTTTTTTCTGTACACCGGCAGGGGCCCGAGCGGGGCTATGCATATCGGCCATCTGGCGCCGTTGCTGTTCACAAAATGGCTCCAGGAAAAGTTCAATGTCAATCTTTACATAGAAATCACAGATGACGAAAAGTTCCTGCAGAAGCCGCAATTGGATTATGAGCAGATCCAAAAACAGGCAGATGCGGATATTCTTGACATCGCAGCCCTCGGTTTTGACCCTGACAGGACGTTCATTTTCAAGGACACGGAATATATAAAACAGATGTATCCGCATGCGATAAAAATCGGAAAAAAAGTGACATTCTCGACAGTCCAGGCGGTCTTCGGATTCAACAACCAGACAAATATCGGCCTTATGTTCTACCCGACGCTCCAGATAGTCCCGACATTTTTCGAGAAAAAACGATGCCTGATACCTGCGGCAATCGACCAGGACAATTACTGGAGAATCCAGCGCGATGTGGCCGAAAGCCTGGGATATTACAAGGTCGCTGCAATTCACAATAAATTCCTCCCGCCGCTGACCGGCATGGAAGGCAAGATGAGCGCAAGCAAAAGCGAAACCGCGATTTATCTTTCAGATGACGAAAAAACAGTAAGGCAAAAGGTCATGAAATATGCATTTTCCGGCGGCCAGGCAACAATTGAAGAGCACAGGAAATTAGGAGGAAATCCGGATGTTGACGTGGCCTATCAGTGGCTTTCGATTTTGTTTGAGGAAGATGAGAAGAAACTCAAAACAATTCATGACGATTATAAGAGCGGAAAGCTTCTTACAGGAGAATTAAAGCAGCTCCTTGTTGACAAAATCAATGCATTCTTGCGCGAGCACAAAAATAAGATGGAAAATGCAAAGCCGCTTCTTGAGAAATATATGTACACCGGAAAGTTGGCGAAGGAAATGTGGAATAAATAAAAATATAAGCAATCCCATTCAATATCTTCTCATGCCCAAAGCCATTTCAGCCGTGGTTGCCACTGTTCTTCTTCTGATGATGACTGTTGCTGCGGCAGGCATTGCTTATGTCTGGAGCGGAGGAATACAAAAGCAGGTCCAGTCAGGCACAGACACACAGGCAGGCAATATACAGGCACAGGCATCAAACTGTGCCAAGGTCGAGAATGTGGATGGCAGGACAGTGTACTTGCGTAATTGCGGGACTGGCGTAATAACTGCCAATGCATTGCTGACTTATATTGACAACATGCCTGCAAACGGGACACTTACTGCTTCTATCAGTCCTAATACTGTCGGGACACTTGTATTAAGCGGTATATGGAATTTGACGTATGGACGACATACTGTACGGATTACTAACGGGGTTGTTGATGTTTCAGAGAA
>CABMCT010000019.1 GCA_902384675.1 uncultured archaeon
CCCGAAAGAAATTTCCGAAGCACTTGAGCTTGCAAAAACCGTGTGCATGGAAATTTACGAAAAACAGAGGGTTGCGCTGAAAAAGAAATATGAGGTAATGGAGTGATACTATGATTACAAAGGTAACTAGTGATTACGTAATAAATCTGATAAAGAATGGAAAACGCTTTGATGCGCGAAAAATGGATGAAATGAGAGATCTCAAGATTGAATACGGCATTTCTAAAAACGCAGAAGGCTCTGCAAAAGTGACACTCGGCAAGACCATTGTTATGGCGGGTGTAAAACTTGGCCTATCAACGCCTTACCCGGATTCTCCGGACGAAGGAGTTCTTACAACCTCTGCGGAATTCCTGACAATTGCAGCCCCTGAATTCGAGGCAGGATTGCCCAGCGAGGAAGCAGTGGAACTTGCAAGAGTTGTTGACAGGGGAGTAAGAGAAGGACATGCTATTGACTTGAAAAAGCTCTGCATCAAGGAAAAGGAAAAAGTCTGGATGGTATTCTTAGATATATTGATAATCAACCATGACGGAAACCTCATTGACGCAGCAGGTATTGCCGCACTGGCAGCACTGAGCGTTGCAAAGATGCCGAACCTTGTTGTTGAAGGCGATGAGTATACAATTGACCGGGAAGATATGGTAGAGCCTCTTCCGCTGAACGACCTTCCGATACCTGTAACAATACGAAAGAACGGCAATGCGCACATCGTTGACACAACCGCTATTGAAGAAAACGCAATTTCCGGCAGGCTTACAGTCACAACAAAAGCCAACGGGAACATTTGCGCAATGCAGCAGGGCGGGACAAACGCGTTCACAGTTGAAGAGATTAACAGCATTGTTGCAATGTCGCAGAAGATTGGAAAAGAGATACGCGAAAAGCACTTTAAGTAACTCTATATAAACCCCTTTCTCGCATATTAAATAATGGACTCGCGAATTCCTGTAGTGCTAATTCTTATTGCAATTATTCTTATCAGTGGCTGCGTACAGGGACCTTCCGGAGGCCAGCCGCCGGGCGGAATGGAAACCGACAATAAGTATGGATTTCTTCCGCCAAAAACATGCCCTGACGGAACAGCTTCTGAAAACGGCAGAGCCATAGCAATCGTAAACGGAAGCAAAAAATACGTGACAAAGGAAGATGGCGACTGGATCGGGCAGAATTGCAACCAGGGCACTATTGGAATGAACGGCGGTCTGGGAACTCCCCCGGCTGCTGACGAATCAAACTTCAGCCACGGGTACGGCTTTTTTCCATCTAACATATGCCCGGAAAAACTCGTGCCGGAAAATAATCTGCTTTTAGGCATGATAAATGGAACAAAGCGGTTTATCAGGTGGGAGGACGAGAAGTGGATTAAAGCAAACTGCGACCAGAAACTTTGGGATATGGGCCGTGCGGAAAACCAGGAAAAATCAACCGAAGAAACCGGGCTGGACTTTCTTCCGCAGTGCGGAACAGATAACGCATTCTTTTCAAACATTCCCGTGAGTTTAACGGATGTAACAGGCATAGTGCCTCTTGGAAACTTCAATCCGTCCGGGCATACTTTCCCGACAGACCATGTTTATTTCTACTTAAGAAAACCCAACCCCGGAGATTACAGCAGCGCTCCGGTCCAGACTGCGCTTTCTTCCCCGGGCAACGCATGGGTTATCGCAATCAGCGTATCCGAGCATGCTTCTGAAAACCCGCCTTACACCGACTACGGCATAGATATCTCGCCATGCAAGGATGTCAAAATCCGCTTTGGCCATGTAACATCATTATCGCAAAAACTGAAGGACGCTATTGTCCCGCCTTACAGCGAATATAGCGAGTATTCCACCGGAGGCAAGAACTACAAGATGTACAGGAAGATATTAAACGTGTCAGTTAACGCAGGAGAATCCATTGGCACTGCAGGAGGGCGCGCAGGACAGAACGCGCTTGATGTAGGAACATACGATAATCGTGTTAATTTATCATTTGCAAATCCTGCCCGCTGGCAGCAGGGCGAATCGCAGCACACCGCGTGCCCGCTGGATTATTTCACGCCGGATACCAAAAGCAAGATGGAAGCAATGCTTGGTGATTATTACGGAACCGTGCACAGGACAATACAGCCTATATGCGGCGAGTTTGCGCAGGACGTGCCAGCAACTGCACAGAGCGCATGGTTTGTGAAAGGGACAACTAACACGTATCCTGAAGACCTGCATCTTACGCTGGCGCACGATAATGTTGACCCGAAAAAAGGAGAGTTTTCTGTCGGGACATCGATAAAAGGAATATCGACAGGAGTTTATTCTTTCAGCCCGACAAATACCGGATTCGTAAACCGCGACTTCAAGGGCATTACATCGGACGGGAAAGTTTATTGCTACGAGCCAGGCAACCAGTTCAGCGGTTCATCGAGCTTTACAATAATTCTGCAGCTTACAAGCGAGAATACACTGCGCATAGAGAAAAAGGATTCCGGCAGTTGCGGAAGCGGGCCGTGGGTGTTTGGGTCGGGTTATGCGGATTTTGAGAGATAAAATCGATATACGTACAGAGTTTGTACATCACTTTGAATCATTCACAAGTATTATTGGATTCGAAGGCTTGAAAATCAGAATCATATGCAAGAAGATTTTGAGGATAAGGAGTCCGTTCGTTGCACTCTCGGCTTTCCAACCCTAAGCAGTTGTGTATGGTTGAAAATCCTCAAAAGCCTGGAGTCATGAAAAGCTAGGTACTTTTCAAGCTTTTGGGAACCCTAAATCCCAAAACAAGCGAAGCTTGCGAAAGGATTTTCATGATTGGGAGATTATCCAGAAGCCGCCGCTTCTTTTCCTGCCATGAGCTTTCATCGCATTTGTCAACTTTGATAATCCGACATCTTTACTACGCGCATCTTCAGGGTCTACAAGCATCACAATATCATTATTTATGCCTTGAATCAAAGAGACGTGCCCGAAATCGCCATCTCCATAAAGCGCTTTATTATCAAAACAGACGAGTAAGTCGTTGCCTTTCTTCAGATTATCAATTATGAATTTTTCAACGTCCGTAATATCTTCAACAGGATAGTATGTTTCTTTTAACCTGATTTTATTTTTCTGGAAATAATTGTTTATAGAATACTTCTTCTTTTGAACCTGTGTCCCATAGCCTGCGATTGGCTTTCTGCCGGTTCTGACCTTTGTAAAAAGGTGCGCATCCTCTTTTGGAACAATCAAACCCAACTCATAACCTATCTCTTCCTGTGAGCCATGTCTGATCCCCCGTCTGTCCAAGACCATAGAAATACATGCAGGAACACAACAATAAGGCTTCTGCTTGATCTGCTTGTAAGACGGATTCTGTTCCATATTTGCTATATTGTATTTCTTGTTTATAAGTCCGAAAGACAAAAACATTACTGATACTTCTATCAGTAACAATTCTGCTCGAATTAAACCGCTTCAGCTGAATGCTTATATAGCTATCCGGATAATAATAAAGACATGCGTGTTATTTCTGTGGTCTCCGGCAAAGGCGGGGTCGGGAAAACTACTGCTGTTGCAAACCTCGGCGTGATTCTTGCATCGAAATACAAAAAGAACGTAATTCTTGTGGACTGCAATATTACTACTCCGCACCTTGGGCTTTACATGGGAATCGACCATCACCCGGTTACATTGAACCATGTGCTTAAAGGCAAGGCCCGGCTGTCAGAGGCAGTGTATCATCATCCAAGCGGCGCCAAAGTCATACCGTCATCCCTTGCATTAAGAGAGCTTGACGGCGTGGACGTTGCAAACATCAAATCAACAATAAGCAGGCTCAAAAAAGAGTATCCCGAAACAGACTTCATATTTCTTGACTGTGCGCCGGGCCTGGGACGGGAGGCAATGGCAGGAATGCGCTCAAGCGAAGAGATTCTGTTCGTTACAACGCCGTATTTCCCGATAGTGGCAGACACTGTAAAGTGCAACCAGGTCGCCGGGGAGCTTGGGCTCAAACCCCTGGGAATCGTTCTCAATATGAAAAAGGGCAACAAGCATGAGCTGTCTTCAGTCGAGGTTGAAGGCATAGCCGAGCTTCCGATTATCGGCTCGGTCTCCCTGCACCACGACGTCTTAAAGAGCCTGCACAAGCGAATACCTGTTGCAATCAATTCCCCGCTATCGAAAGCCAGTGTCGAGTTCGTGCAAATTGCGGCAGCGCTTGCAGGCGAGAAAATTCCAAAAGGCGGATTTTTCGGGATGATATTAAGGATTTTTGATTGAGTTATCTTATTGACGGGGATGCATGCAATGGCTGACGAGACATCGGGGCAAACTCCTGCTTCTTTTGAGGATAAAGACAAGGCTATTCAAAAACTGACGGATGAAAAAAAAGCGCTTGAAGGAAAGAACAAGCGCCTTGCATCTATACTGGAAATCACTGCAAAAAATGTTTCAAAACTCAAGGCGCAGGAAGCAGCAGATGCACAGAAAGGGGAAGAAGCGGGCGGAGAAATCGCATCCCAGGTAATTTCTATTAAGAAAGAGATAGGCTCTCTTGAGCGAAAAATCGAAAAATCAAAATCATTGCAGAGTTCTGAACAGTTAAATGCGGTCCTTGCAGAGTTTAAAACCGGGCTTTCAAAAGTTGACGAGCGCCTGAATGCTCTTGACAAGATTACAGTAGTTGAGAAAAGGCTGGGAGATATAGAAGATTCAATAACACTGCGAAAAAGAAGCAAGGGCAATCTTTTCGGCGGGCTTGGCACAATCGGCGGAGGCGGCAATCCCGAGGAAACAGGCAACGAGGAAGGAAACTATAACAGCCCCGACGACTTTGGAAAGCTGGATGAGATAAATTTGAAACTTGACGCAATTACAAAGAAAATGGAGATCGCTCATATCGGGCTTGAGAAACATTCTTTTTCAGAGGACCTGAAAAAAATCATTCCTGTTCTTTCGGGAAAGGGGCGCGGCAAGGACACCGGTGATTCTGTTGGGATGCAACAAGACGAGAACGAGCCGGGCGATTCAAAATCCGCTGCAGTTTCAGGAATAACTTTTAAGAAAATTGAACCTCTGCAAACACAAAAGGAGGAGCGGCATTGCGACATTTCCAGCAATTCACCAATTGGCTTAGGCTGGAAAGCTTCAAGTGAGCGCAAGCGAAACGAGATGAAAACGTTGAACCCGCGATTGAGTGGCGATGAGGAGCAAGGCTATGTTTCTCTGCAGCCTTCTGATAATAACGAGAATCCAGGAGATTTAGCCGGAGGAGGCATAGATTTCAAAGTCCATACTCCGGCTCACTTCATGGACTTCAAAAAAATACCCGAAGATATAAGAAGCGGCCATGTGGTCCTGCTGAATGTAAAAACGCTCAAAGAGGAAAGCACCGATGAGTTAAGGCATTTCATAGAGAGAATAAAAAGAGTCTCGGACGGCATAAGCTCAAAGATTGTTGGAATAGGAGAACATCACATAATGATACTTCCGAAAAAAATAAGCCTGCATCATGATTCTGATAAATCTTAAAACAGTAACGGCAACGCTATTAAATTACTGATAACTATTAACAGTACTAAATAACTTGAATTATCTGCTCAAAACAAGTCCATTTCTCTTTCGGCCCGGGAAGGAGTTTCGTTTATTTTCTCGTTCAGTTTCTGGACATCAGAATGCAGAAGAATAACTTCGCGCATAAAGACCTCTGCGTTGTATTTCTTCAGGAAATCCATAATCTCTTCGGCATGCTCCAAGCGCACGATAATGAGCCCGCGCAGAAGGTTGATATGCGGAAATCTCGAAATAAAGCCTTGCCGCTCGTAAGAGTACCTGCCTTTGTTGGATTTGTCAGTATAGCCGTAAAATTCCCTGCAAAAGCGGTTCACCCCTGACGGTGTATTTGACTGCGCCACCTTGAAAGCAATAAGTGCTCCTGTTTGCATTTTTGACCATTCCTCATTTTATTTGGGTCAAAATCATTTCGAGCAGAGCTCGAAAAGCTTTCCAAGTCCCTTCGGGCTTGGAAAAGCCGAGAGTTCCGCGAATAATCCTCTCACTTGCGTTCGAGGCTTTTGAGGACTCCCTGCCCTCAAAATGGTTTATAAGGCGGAACGAACGGATTTTTTGCCATTAACCTAATGCTTTGGGCAAAAACAGCCTGACATAAAATGTCAGGATTTTGAACCCCGTATACGATGCATCGGGTTCAAAGGCTTGAAACATTAGTTTCATGATTTTTCGCCATTTACATGATGTATTGGGCGAAAACCTACTGATAATTATAATCAGTAAACTTTATATAGAACCGAAACGTTAATTAACCCGTTCGACACATATATAATAATTATAATATAATAAGTAACAAGAACTTAAAACACGAACCGTAGGTAGGGGAGCTTCCTTTAAGATGGGGAGTTTAGATGGGGAGGGAAGCAAGAACAGTTAGTATGAAGGGCGGATATTCTGCTCCGACGGGTCTTACCTATCTATCTGGAATTGTAAGCAGCTTTCTTGGCAAAAATAGAAAATCATCTCGCTCCACTCGAAGCTTTCCTACTTTCAATGAAAGTAAGAAATCCTTCGTATCTTTTAAATCGCAGGCAAACGCGGTTTCCATAATTCTTGCAGCAACATTCATACTCGTGCAATCAATGATTGTTGCGCTGAACACGACAGGCATGACTTCTGATAACAATCTTTCCATTACCGGAAATTTTCTTGAGCCAACAAGCAACAATGCTACCCCTCTACCCCGGACAAATGCCGGGCCCGGCGAAGCTGTTAACACAACTCCCAAAACTCGGGACACACAAAATAATCCCCCTGCATCCGTAAACTCCCCAACGGATGCAGGGACTGCTAATTCTCCCGCTTGGCGGGGGGGGCGGGGGGCGGCGCAAGACTCGAAGAGGGGAGGAAGCGCAGGCAGAGG
>CABMCT010000020.1 GCA_902384675.1 uncultured archaeon
AGCGGTGTGGTTTTTGGGATCACCGGAATGCGTTTCGAACAGAGACGCTCTGCCCTGATACAAGGCCTTTTTCATGTTGAAACGGGTCAGGCCCTGACCGGAGCAGCCCTAAGATATGGCATAGGCGCTTTCAGGATACAGAGCCGAGGTAGATTCGCATTTCGGCCCTGGAATGCTTCATTCATCAGAGGGCGTTCCTTGCTATTTTTTGTTTGCTGAATGGCAATTTATTTGATTTTCTCCTCCACCCACTTTACAAACTTCTTCGCATTGGCAACGTCTTTCTCTGCAGTGTTCTTTGAAGCTTGGACTGGCCGATATCCGTACAGATGCCGCTCGTCCAAAGCGTCTTTTAAAATCACCAGCCTGTTTTCATTTATTTTCATTCCAGCTTTCTTATGGATGGCTATTGCTTCTGAATGGTCTGAGGACGCCTTTTCCTCTATAAAGAACACAGTAAATGCGTCATTTGCTGCGATTACCGCATCTCCGGCGTTCATAATGGCGGCCTTGAACCTGCCTTTGGCAAGATTATCTTCCGCTGAGTCTATGAATTCCCCTGCGTCTTTAATCCTTTGCAATGCATTCTCTTTTGGCTCATATCTCATTTTACCAGCTCCCTTATGTCTCTGCCATTAATAGCGACTCCTGTTTCCACTATGCTTAAAATCGACGGCTCCCTTTGCAGATATATTTTCTTAAAATCGTTTTCATTAATCACATCGGCTCTGAGCAGCAGCCCCTTATTTAAGAAGTCCGAGGATAGCTTATTTGCTATATTTTTGCATTTTTCTTCACATTTTCTTTTTGTGATAACCATTACGTCGATATCGCTTTGGAGCTTTTCAGTGCCTTTAGCATAGGAGCCGTATAATATTATCGATATAGCATTCTTGGAAAATGGTGCGATTATCCTTTGTTTAATATCTTTGAACAACTCCTCCTCCAGCTTAAAGGCCGGAAGAACAACCCTGATTACAAAGATGCTTTCTTCGTTGAGCCTGAACAGCTTTATTTTGCCCTTCCTGTTTAAAACCACAAGATTTTCTTTTTCAAGGCAGTCCAATATCTTTGAAAGAGCGCCTTTGTTGACGACCATATCTTTCGATAATTCGGACAGGTTAAACCACCAACCCTTATGCCTTGACAGCTCTTTTAGGACTTTTATCCTTCCCCTGCTGCCAAAGAGGTTTTCAATAAGTTGCATAATTACAACACCTGTTTCTTTTTTGCAACTATACTTGGGCGGGTATGTTTATAAAGGCATCTTTTGTATTAGAGCGGAGGCAGAACATTATTTTCTCCCAAGAACTTCTTCACTTCCTCAAAAATCCGTTTATGTCCATCAGTGTTTGGATGTACCCCGTCTTCAAGAAGATTTTTATAATCTGATTTTATCAATTCTTCGAAAATATTGACGAAGAGCACATTGTTTTTAACGCACGCGGATTTTATCATTTCATTGTATTTTTCAAGGCGCAGATTACTGTAAGACACGTCCGCATCCCAGAAAACAGGGTTTGTTCTTACCTCATCAACTGGCATGGGGCTGATAAAAATAATCTGCTGTGCATATTTTTGCGCAAGCTTGATTAATTTTTCTACATTTTTCGCGAATTTATCAGGCGCAGTCCATACAATGCCCTTCCTGTCAACTATAGTGTCGTTTGCCCCGATTGGGAAAACAATTATTACATCTTCATTTTCATCAACCCTGTCTTTTGTTTCAAATTCAAATCTTTTTAGAAGATTACCTGTTGTATTTCCGGAAATGCTGAGATTATATAGTGTGCAATAGAACTTTTGGTTTGTCTCGATTACTTTTTTAGTGATAGTTTTCCTTAGCCGCTCAACCCAACCGCCCTCAAAATCCCATGCACCATAGGCATCACTGTTTCCAAACACAAGTATCTTGATATCTTTTCCCATATTATTCACCTTTTCATCAAATCCTCAAACCTGTCTTTTCCAAGCAATTCCTTGCAGAAATCAAGCGATATTGTAAGCCGCGTGTTTGCAAGGGCGATTGCAGACGGTGTATAAAATGGCGCACCGCTAAGCAAATTTTTTATTTTTGCAAGATACCACTCGGCCATTTTCGATGTATTCATCTTTTCTTTTGCGCAGAACAGGGCTGCTCGTCCGCATCCGGAGAAGCCGAGAATATCATAGCTGTCCGCGTCATAGACTATTTTTGCCTCAAGGGTTTGCGGCACTTCTGTATCTTTGGTTTTGTGATGCGTTTGGATAGCATGCGCGATTCTTTCTATTTCTTCTTCCTTGTAGCTGAAATCCGGAAGTATTTTTCTTGAAAGCCTCGCGCTCTCGATTGCGTGATTGTCTTTCTTTGCTTTTTTGGATTTGATTTCTTTCTCGTCAAGAAAAGAATCAGGCCGTATTATATCATGAAGCAGAAGCGCAGGCTCAAGTATTTCCATATCTGCCTTTTCCGCGTCTCCTATTATTGTGCCTATTTTCCAGACCCGCAGCACATGGTCGAGGTCATGCGCAGAGTCCTGCACCTTTGAGCGGTCAAGCAGCATCCTTACAAAATCAAGAAGGGCCTGTGCCCGAAGAGTTTTTGTTTTCATAAGCATTCATCAGCCTGAAATTTCTTTTCCAACAGCCAGTATTGTTTTTTCCGCAAGGTAATCCCCGAGTATATGCATCCCTACAGGCATTCCTTTTGATTTTCCGCAGGGCACCGAAAGCATCGGGATTCCTGCCAGGTTCGGCGAGCCTGTCAAAATATCCGCGTAATAATGCTGGACCGGAGTGAGTTTTTCAATCTCGCTGAATTTGGGAGCAATAAAAGGCATTGTCGGGGAAATCAAGACATCGTATTTCTTGAAAGCATGCTTGTAATCATTTATTATTAGCTGCCTTACCTTAAGTGCTTTTAGGTAATACTGGTCGCGATATCCCGCCATTCTTGCATAAGTCCCAAGTATTATTCTTCTTTTTGCCTCCTCGCCTAAATAATTCCCGCGGACTTTTGAGAAATATTCGTTGAACTCGCCTTCAAGAGGAAGAGTTGCACCGTACCGCATCCCGCAAAATTTCGCAAGGTTTGTCGAAGCCTCTGACATTGCAATAATATAATATGCAGGAATCGAGAATTCTGTATTCGGCAGGGAACACTCCTCAACTTTTGCGCCTTCTGCCTCAAGCTTTTTTATCTGTGCCCATATGGACTTTTTAATCTCCTCGTTTATTTCGCTTCCGAAAAATTCGCGGGGCACGCCGATTTTTAATTTTTTCAAATCAATTTTTGCGCCAACATAATCATCAACTTTTTCAGCAAGCGACGTCGAATCTTTCGCATCCTTGCCTGCGATTTTTGACAAAACAAGGGAAATATCATCAACATTTTTTGCCATTACGCCGATTTTGTCCAGGCTGCTTGCATAATCTACTAAGCCGTATCTTGAAATCCTGCCGTATGTAGCCGTCAGTCCATAAACTCCGCAGAACCCGGCAGGCGCAGAAATCGAGCCCCCGGTTGATTCTGCAATTGCAACATGAGGAAATTCAAGCGCTGCTGTCAGCCCTCCTGCCCCGCCTGATGAGCCGCCGCATGACCTTTCGGGGTCTATCGGATTTTTTGGCGCGCCAAATGCCGAATTAACAGAGAATGTGCCAAAGCCAAACTCGTCCTGCACTGTTTTTCCGATTATGATTCCTCCTTCGTTTTTTACTTTTGATATGCATGTTGCATCAAACGGCGGCACATAATCCTCCAAGATTTTTGAGCCTGCGGTTGTCCTGATTCCTTTTGTGCAGATATTGTCCTTGACTGAAAGGGCAAGCCCGGACAGCGCCCCACCTGGATTGTGTTTTAATTGCGCAGAAGCGCTTTCCTCCGATAAGGTGACAAAATAATTGTATTTTTTCTGCAGTTTCTTTAATTCGGCAAAAAGCGCGCCATAGAAATCAGTTATATCAATATTTTTGCTTTTTACTCCGCGCAAGAACTCAAAAACAGGCATGCCGGAATATTTTTGCGTCATAAAAATATGTTGTGGCGAAACCTTTAAAAAGAACAACAGAGGATAATAATATGAATCCAACCCAATGCAACACATGAATGGTTGGAAATCCGTTCGCGATACCTTATTAACCATGAACCGCATCGCTCTCGGCTTTTCAGCCCAGAGCAAATGAAGAATATACTTAATGGAGATGGCTGAAAATGGTTGACATGACACCGGAAATGATGGGCTATGACAGAACGATAGTTGTTTTCTCGCCTGATGGCAGGCTTTTTCAGGTAGAATATGCGCGCGAAGCAGTAAAAAGAGCGCCGCCTGCACTAGGGGTTGTTTTTAAGGACGGCATTGTTTTTGTTGCAAGAAAAAGGGAGTCTGCGCTTGTCAAGCCCGGAGAAAAAATATACAAACTTGACGACCACATTGCAACAGCAAGCTCAGGGCTTGTTGCAGATGCAAGGGTTCTTGTGGATGTTGCGCGCGTGCGGGCACAGCAGAATAAATTGATTTACGACGAGCCTGTTTCTGTAAGTTCCATGGCAAAATTCATTGCAGATAAGCAGCAGCTTTACACGCAGTACGCAGGAGTCAGGCCTTATGGCGTGTCATTTTTAATCGGCGGAGTAAACGACGAGCCCCGGCTTTTTGAAACAGACCCTTCCGGCATTATGCTTGAGACAAAAGCGCATGCAATAGGAAAAGGCGCGGACAAGATAAACGAATTCTTTGAGAAAAGCCTCAAAGCCCAGATGAACCTCAAGGACGCATTGCAGCTTGCAATCGACGGCCTTAAAAAAGAAGGAAAAGTTGAAGCCGACGACATAACTGTTGTCACAATAACAAAAGAAACCGACTTCAGGGAACTTTCTTTTGAGGAATTGAAGAAATTGGGAGTGAAGCTTTAAGGTTTTGGCGCGAGAATTTATTTGTTTCTTGTGTTAGCAAAGCTACTAAGTAAATTTATAAATATTACTGCATAGTAGTTTGTTTGAGTCATATGACTGAAATACCAGATAAATTAAAATTGGGTGTTCTAAGCGAATATTCAGTTCCTGAAAAACTATATTTTCGTGCGATACTTTCGGGAACGGATAGAGAAACAGCAGAAAAACTCAAATCAGTCTATTCGTTAGTGTGTAACCATCTTTCAGCTAATTTACCCGGATACTTGCCAAAGGATGAAGTAAGACAAGTTAAACTGGTTATCCAAATTCTTGAACAAGCTTTCAAAATTAATGAGGGTATTAATGCTATGGTGGATATTCTGAAATATGGTAAAGATATTAGTGCAGCAACAGATTTCTAGATACAATTCAGGCATTCTTCAAAAATTTAAACTCCGCATTCTAAATATAGCTGTGATTAGCATGCTATCATCTCAAAATAAAAATCTTACTGCGGAAAAAATCATAAAAACCATTGAAAGCCATAAAGATGAAATCCGCAAATTCGGCGTAAAAAGAATAGGCGTTTTCGGCTCTTATGCCAAGAAAAGCGCGAAAAAAAGAAGCGACATCGACATTCTTGTTTCATTTGACAGGCCGACATTCGATAATTATATGGAACTAAAATTTCTTCTTGAAAAAATGTTCCGCAAGCGCGTTGATTTGGTTGCTCTAGACGGCCTGAAACCTGCTTTGAAATATGTGAAAAAGGAGGCGCTTTATGCCGCAGGAGTATAAGGTTTATCTGGACGACATTCTGGAGTCTATTGAGAAAATCGAAAGCTATACTTGCGATATGTCTTACGAAGAGTTCAGAAAAACTCCTGTTGTAATCGATGCAGTTCTGAGAAATCTTGAAATTATTGGTGAGGCAGTAAAACGGCTTCCGTCTGATATGAAAAGGAAATATTCCCGCGTTGAATGGAAAAAAATAGCAGGTTTGAGGGACATTCTTATTCACGAATACTCTGGCATTAATCTAACGATTGTGTGGGATATTGTTATAAATAAAATTCCCGAATTTAAAGAGTCTATCAGGCAAATTTCGAGCGAAATAGAAATAAAGTGATGTCCATGTCCAAGGAAATCATTGCGCGTTACTTTTCTCATGGCAAGCGGTACGAGATACTTCTTGATTCGGAAAAGTATATAGAATACCGGGAAGGTAAACTTCCAAGCATAAGAGACGCGCTTATCTCCGACGGCGTATTTCGCGACATAGGAAAAATCAGGACACGAGAGCGCGCACTTATGGCGGAAAATGTCGGGGTTACCGAGCGCATTCCTGACGACGAGCTCCAGAGCGTTTTTGGCGCTACGGATTTCTTAAAAATCGCAGAAATCATTGTTGAGAAAGGCGAGGTCCAGATTACAGTGGAGCAGCGCCATGAACTGCTTGAGAAGAAAAAGCGCCAGATTATTGCTTTTATCAGCCGCGAGGCTATCGACCCGCGCACAAAACTGCCCCACCCGCCGCTTCGTATCGAGAATGCAATGGAGCAGGCAAAGGTGAGTATTGACCCGTTCAGGAAAGCAGAGGAGCAGG
>CABMCT010000021.1 GCA_902384675.1 uncultured archaeon
AGTCTTTGGTCCTGCTGGTGGTGCTGGCGGCGGCGGAGCGTGTGGCGGCTCTGCTTCGGGGACAGCCTGTGGTGGGGCAGTTGGGATGGGCGCGGGTGGCGGAGGCGGCGGAGGCGGGGGTGACTACAGTGGCGGCGGCGCTTCTGGCGGAAATGGTGGAGCATCTCTAACAATCAATGCATACAACATTAATATTCAAGGTACCGTAAGCTTTAACGGGAATGCTGGTGGAAGAGGTGCAGATTCAGCCTATGGTAGTGGTAGTGGCGGCGGCGGAGCAGCAGGTGGAGGTATCCTGCTCAATGCAACTGCAAATATGAATTTAGGTTCATCAACCATTATAGCTAATGGCGGCTCAGGTGGAAGCAGGGGTGCGACAGGTGCTAATTGTGCTTCTGGTTCAGACGGTAGTGCTGGAAGCGGAGGGAGAATAAAAGTCTTCTACACTGGGACACTAACGTTCACAGGCTCAACAGTAACTGCAGGGACAGTATATTATCAACATATGAATATACCGCCTACTGTTCCGGTGCCTATCGTTCATGCGAATTATCATACTTCAGGAGCTACGACTGTTTCATGGAACCCATCAACAGATGCAAACGGCGATTCAATTACATATTATTACAGGGTCGGCACATCACCGGGCAGCAACAATATTTTGGATTCAAGCACAACCGGAACATCATCCGCGAGTTTCACAATGACCTCTCCAAACACCTATTATTGGGCTGCAAGGGCTTACGACGGGCAGGATTATAGCGCATGGTCTACAGAAAGCTCTTTTAGCTGGGGAAATAATGCACCTACAATGCCTTCCATAAAATCACCTCCCGACAATTCATTTCTCCATGGCAACGTAATTAACATAACATGGAACCCGTCCACAGACGCGGATGGCGACCCGATTACATACACCTACCAGCTTGCAAAGGACAGCGGGTTTACACAGATAATTAACCAGTCCGACACCTCGAATCTATACTCCGGAAATATTGTCTTAATCGACGACGGGAATTATTATATCAGGGTCAGGGCATATGACGGGTTTGCCTATTCTTCATGGAACAGCAGCTTTTTTACAAAATCCCCTGAGATTAACGCATTCAGCTGCAGCGTGACAAACGGCCCGTGCAATCTGCCAAAAGTCACGGTTTTCAGGATGGTCAATACTATAAACTCGCATGCAGGCACATCCGCTGTTTTAACATACCCTTACAAGGTCTGCTGCAGCGATTTAAGGCAAAGCCTTGCAGTGTCCGTATTGAGCACATCGGATGAAAACAACTGCAATCCCATAAAGCAGGGCAGGGTGATTTCTCTTAGCAATATCTTTAATGCCCACGCAGAAGAATACGGCTTGTCGAACTATAACAACAATATCTGCCTTTCATCAAGCGCCGGCAACCTGACATGCGCTTATCGCAGCTCATGCGCCAGCGGCGAAGCATGCCTTGGATCTTTAGCAGGGGATACCAATGCACATGTCGGAGATTGCTCGGCATACCAGAAAAAAATATGCTGTAAGCTTGATTATGGGCCTTATGTGGCATTTTCCGGGCCTGCCGATGTCCAGGTAAAAGTCGGGGAGCAGTCAACGCTCATTATCACTTTGACCAATTCGCTTAGGGTACCCGATACATATTATCTGGAGCTCAGCGCCACACCATCGAAGCTTGCCTCATGGATATGGTTTAACGGGCATCGGTACGATAATGAAAGAATGAATACTTCTGTTACAGTGGATCCCGGTAAATCAATCGGCGTTGCAATTATTGTTTTTGGCGGCGAAGCTTCGACAAGCGGGATTATGAACTTAAATATCAAGTCAGCAGCCAACGGGCTGTCAACCCAGACATCAAAAACAATTTCGATTGTCTATGGGGCAGAAGGCGCCTTTGTCCAGACTCCTGAATTCGGATGGCTCGGCTACGCGGTTATCGGGATTTTGGCTGCTTTCTTGATCTAGATTCTATCGGCTCAAGCTCGATATCAAACCCGTCAGCTGTCGGGAGTTCAAGGATTTTTGCGGCGCTAAAGCCATGTTTTGCGGCTAGTTCGGCATTCTTAACCGATGTTTCAACCCTGTCCAGCTCGTGGCGGAAAAATAATTCATTTTTCGGTAGAAAATCAAGCTCTTTTATTTTTGCAAATATTGCACCTTTTTGAAGCAGGCCTTCTTTTGTGACCTTTTCGAACGGCTTTTTTATGCTTTCCGCACGCCGCTTTATCCTGTTCGTATATTGGTAGACATCTTTTAGCATCGACGGGCAGAAGTGTACGCTCAGGTTTTTGCAGTTTTTCGAGGAGAACAAAAGAATTTTTTGCGCAAGCTCCCTGCTTCCTTTTACCTGCCTTGTTCCTCCTTCTGCAAGCTCAAACCCGCGCTTTTGCATTTCGTCATACTGGATTTCCGAAAGCTCAAGCTCGTTCAGGTTAAGGAATTTTACGTTCTGGCTGTCAAGGAATTGTGCAAGCCTCTCCAGCTTTTTAAGAGTTCCGGGGATGCAGGGAATTTCAACGCCGACGTCGAATTTATGTTTCAGTGCGGGCAGAAGGATTTCCCAGCTTGTCTGGGAAAGCTTGCCGTAAGGCATGATATTCCAGTTTTTTTCGTTGTCTATATCGAGGTGAAATCTTATTTCATCAAGGCCTGCGGTTTGGAGTTGCTGCAGGACCGATTCATTCATCCCGATTCCTGAAGTGTAAAGATGGATGTGGAATTCTTTGCCAAAAGTTTTTTTGAGCAGTTCGATATAATGCAGAGTTTTCCCAATGTTGGCAGGAAGAAGCGGCTCTCCGCCTGTGATTCCTGCGCCTCTTGATTGGCAGAGCCTTGCTTCTTTTAACAAATCATTATCGCTTTCTATCAGTTGCTCGTTTGCCCATGATTTATCCGTATTTTTTCTTTTCTCGGAAAGCGTGCAATAAAAGCAATCGCGCGGGCAGAGGCCGGATACAAAGAGGACTAATTTTTCTCCTGTAATGCAGAGCCTGCAGCCGCGAGGCAATTCGCCGACAAGCATGGATTTTGCGGGAGTATAATTAATCTTTCGCATATTCTCTGTTAAGAAAGAAATATTAAATATCCTTGCCGCATTTCCGCGATATTTGATACCGACGTTAGTCGAAGCTTTTCTCTGTACTTATTAACATTTATATAAGACATTTGTACGAAGATTATGATGGAAGCAGGAGAGATTGAAAAGATTATCAGGGATGCAATTCAAAATAAGCTCATAGTTGAAATCGAGTACATCCGCAAAGACGGGACAAAAGCCACCAGAATGATGGAGCCGTTTGATATCAAGCCGTCGGGGCGCTCAAAAGAAGGTCCGCTAATGTTTTGGGGCTGGTGCTTATTCCACAACAGGATAGAGCAGAGGAGGCTTGACAGCATAGTTTCATTGCGCGTTACGGGTGAACATTTCGACCCGAAAATACGGGAGCGCACTTTTTCATCTCCGCCGGTATACTCGATTCCGCGGGATTGGCAGTCATGAAAATCTTCCTGCAGATTATTTTGATTTTCAAGCCTTTGAACATTTTGCTCGCTCAAATGTTCAAAGTAATTCATTTTTATACACAAATATAATTTAAAAAACAGGTATTCAATCGCACACTTTTACTGACAGAATATTAAGCGATTGGATAATCATGGAAATTTGCAAAAAATTTTCAAGCTTTTCAACCCAGAATAACAATGAATGGTTGAAAATTGCGAATTTAAGGATATAATAACCCCCAACTCCCGACCCTTAAATTCGCAACACCTGTTTCGGGCTTTTCAGCCCTGTGTTTCCTTACTTCGTTATTAAACGAAAAATAGGAACGAAAGACAATGAAGACACAATAGGTAGTCTTATTTCTTTACAATCACACCATTATATCCTGAGTGCATGTGGGTGGTCCTGTAGGATCTAAGAGGGGACGCTGTGATACATGCACATGGGGTCTGTTGCTCTACAGGCTCTTTGAGGGGAGTGAGCTCATAGGTAGAACAGACAGCTGATTCTACCTATGCAATTATAATGGGAAATGACGGACTCTTTCCTTGTCCTTCATTTCTCCTACTTTTTCTATTTATTTATGAAATGAAGCCAACATCCCCATTCCCAACGCCTTCTGCATTGGAACACTATCCTAACCAGCCTCAACGGCTTCATTTCCTTTCTTTTTTATTAATATATCATTATTTGATTTATGATGTCGTATACCCTGACACACTGCAACTGTCTTATATAAGAGAGCTCCTTGATACAGTCAATATGTTTTTCCGTCAAAATAATGCGCCTCAACGGTACCGTAAAGCTCCTGAGATAGTGAGCACGGAAAGCCAGTGGATAAATTCGAAAGCCCTTACCATGAAAGATTTAAGAGGAAAAACCGTACTGCTGGATTTCTGGACTTATTCCTGCGTCAATTGCTTAAGAACCCTGCCTGCACTGAAGCAGATGTGGAAAAAGTACCGCAACAGGGACGTTGTGATAATCGGCGTGCACACACCCGAATTTGAGTTTGAGAAAGACATCGCGAATGTAAGATTTGCTGTGAAAAAGCACAGAATAAAATACCCTGTACTCAATGATCCTGAGCGAATTAACTGGGAGCGGTATGGAGACACTTATTGGCCAAGGGCTGAATTAATCAATTCAGAATGGGAGCTTGTATTCGAGCACGTCGGGGATCAGGCTATGATGAAATTGACAGGCGTATTGCTGAAGAGCTAGGCAGAAAAGGCAAGCCCATAAAGGAGAACAAACGGGTATATTCTCCAGGAATTTCGCCCGAGATATATGCCGGTAGCCTCCGTAATATGGGGCTTGGCTCGCGGATGGTTTGTACAAAAGAAGGCTGCGAATATTTTGACCCCGACCGCCATACAGAGAATGTCATTTACCTAAGCGGGAAATGGAAGCAGGAACCTGAGTACTTGGAGTTTGAAAATCAGGCAGGTTATATTTCAGTCAAATATTTTGCAAGCGAGGTCAATGTTGTCATGGAGGGCCATGGGACGGCCAAAGTGCTGTTGAACAAAAAGCCCATTGCAAAGGAAAATGCCGGGCAGGACGTTTCATTTAGAGGCCGGTAGAGTTACGTGAACGTCGACAGGGCTGGCATGTACAACATCGTTAAATCAGATGCCTTTAAGACGGGGGAGTTGTCCATAGTTCCGTTCAGGCACCTTCGCGTGTATGCATATACGTTCGGATAGAAATGACGTCGCTTGACGTAACTTTTTTTCTCTTCTAAAAACCTTTAATAGTCGCCATCGTCCTGTTCTATCTATGGCAGCGGAAAAAAAGAGCCCCAGAAAATCCGCCCGCAAAACTGCGCAACATAAGAGAGGGCGCAGAGTCTCGGCAAAAAGAAGAAGAGATTGGGGATATAGATTCGGGGAGGAAATGGACCAGAGAGGCAAAGAGTTTGCCGAAGAAATAGAGCAGTTTGGAGGGCGGGTCGGCAGGCGCTTTGAGCGCAGCGCAAGGGAGTGGGAAAGAGAGCGGCATTACTCGTGGTCCAGGACCTTTGGCGTTATGGGCCCTTTAATCGGAAGCGTTTTCGGAATTGTCTGCTTGGCTCTCGGGATACTGTTTCTTAACCTGGTTAACCTGGCACTCGGAAGCATTTTTATTTCGGCAGTATCGGGTTTTCTTTTCGCAAACCTGGGATGGTTTTTTATCATCTTTCTTTTTTTCGGCTACAGCGACTATCTTCGCAAATTGTATCCGAGGGAGTATTGGATGGTTTCACCGGTTATTGCAGGCGCAGGTGTAGTCGTTGCATTGTGGATTATTGCATGGATACTTAATTCGATTAATATTTCACTGGGAAGCAGCCTGATTGCGTCTGTGGTAAATTTCCTGTATATAAACCTGTTCGCCATCTTTATTATAATCGTTGTGCTGGGATACATTTTCGCGGTTGCAGCAAAGGTATTTGACAGTGGGTGGAGGAGATTATGAAAGCATTGGTCGTCTATGATTCGCAGTACGGAAATACCGAGCAGGTTGCCAAAATTATCGCGTCGTCTTTGGATAAATACGGCCTGAAAACCGTGAAAGTAATCCACGTTTCCAAGGCAAAGGCACCCGAACTCAAAGGAGTAAAAGTGCTTGTAGTTGGCAGCCCGACGCAGAGATGGGCGCCGACAGAGGCAATGCAGGCGTTTCTTGAGAATCTTCCGGACTTAGAGGGAGTGTCTGCAACCGCTTTTGATACGCGCTTTAAGGGCCCGTGGTTTTTAACCGGCTCTGCTGCACGGACAATTATCAAAAAACTTGAACAGAAGGGCGCATACATTCTTGAGCCGCCACACAGTTTCTTTGTCAAAGCCGTAGAGGGGCCGCTGGACCAGTGGGAAATCCCGCACATAGAAAGCTGGGCTGCGGTGATTGCTGATAAGCAGGCGGAAAGGGAAGCGCTTGAGAAGAAATTGAAAGAGGAGAGGGCATAAAGCTCAAAGATGTTGCATAAAAGATTATTTTATATGCCGGAAAGAGCATATTAACTAAAAATTGTCCATAAGCCGCATACACATATATAGTTTTATGAAGAATCAGTAAATGATACCATGAAAGTGAACAACCTTATTGCTTTGATGGCCGTTGTTGTAATTGTGCAGATGGTATTAATCATTGGCGAAATTTTGCCGCCACTGGCCGTCAATTCTTCAGGCAACCTCTTGTTTGATTTCGCCAAAACAGCAATTATTGCTTATACCGGATGGGCTTTTTCAAAATCCGGTTTAAAAGAAGCCACAACAAAAGGCGTTGTTGTGACGCTTGCCGGTGTTTTGATTACGTTTGTTGCAGTCCTAATCGGCGTTGTCGCGCACAGGCCTGTGCTTGGAATGGTTCTGCCGTCGGGGATATATTTTGTTCTCAATTTATTGGTTATCGGAATAGCAAATATCATTTTTGGAGCAATTGTCGCAGTGATTGGCACGCTGGCTGGACGTAAGGTTAAGAAATGACTTTCGAGAATAGAGCTCATTTACAAATATGGTCTTATCTAAGCATTTAACATTTTTTCTTCTGCGGGTACATTCATATGAAACTCCTTGAGTATGATGGCGCCGAGTTCCATATAGTCCACATGATTTGCAATAATTCTTTCGGAATCAGGAATCTTTTCAGAAGTAACTAGCCTTCCATTCCATCCATCTTTTCTGAAAATGGTAATGCTTCCGGAGCGTTGATGAATATATGCGGACGGCGGCAATCGGCGTTCAAAGTATTGCTGTGGCATATCACTTTCGTTACAAAATCCTTCTTTCCATCCATCAACGTACTTTTCAGACATGGACTCACTATTGCCACGGGGTCATGAATATTTATAAACGTTCAATCGCGCCTCAAATCTCAAAATTCACTTCCCCAAAACCCTTTGAGGTATCAACCGTTATGTTCTTCGGCGCGATGCAGGATTGCGCGTTTCTGCAGATGCTTATTGAATATGCTTATCTCAAGGTTTTTATCGGGTCGCATAAGCGATCCGGACGGAGCCGCAGCAGAGTGATAAAAACCCTTGTTCAGCGACCGCTCAATAACGGCATTGAAGCGGCGAGGATTTTCCGCAGAAAATCCGAAGAGTCGCCCCCGCCCGCCAGTAGAAAAATCAATCTTCTGTTTCCTTCACAATTACTTCTGGACCATTGTTTTTTAGCAGTTGTATGCTTTCATAAACTTTTTTGAGCTTGTAGTTGAAAGGCGTTTCTAAACTCTCTCCTCCTTCCAGTTTCCAAATCGCAACCTTTGCTTCTTCTCGCAATCCCTCTACATCAAATGCAAGGTCATGGTGGTAGACTGGGCGCCCAAGTAATTTTTGCAAACCTACTAAAATCTTACCAATGTCAGGGACCATACAGGTATTCTCAAACAATTGATATCTTGCTATTATTACAGGATTTTCAGACAGCCACCATTTATTATCGCCATATTTTTCCATTGCACTCAATAGGGTTTCTTGTCGATCTTTAGGTAATAATCGAGACATTTTATCATGATATTCTTTTTCCTTCATATGCTCACCAAGTTATTACTTATAGATAGCTAACATATTTAAAGCTTCGGTCGTGAGGGGGTCCCGAAGGGAGTGAGAGTTGCCAGCGCGCCCCGTTATAGTAATTTGAGTTTAATTCCCAAAACACCATATTTTTGTTCTTCCTCTTTTGTATAATGCTCATGGAGAGCCTCAACAAGAGCCTCTTTGTCATAATTATTGGGACATCCAAAACAACTCATTGGAAAATCATTAACGAGTTCTTCAAAAGTTCTGTATTTTAAAAGGCCCGTAACTTCTGTATATAATTGTTCGCTTAACTCGGGCCGCTTTAAGAAAATAATAATGTCGCCAAGATTTATTTGCTGCCTTTTTTCATCGTATAACCTGACCTCTATTGTTTTTTTGCCGGACATAATTCTCTCAAAAGGGCTTTCGTGAAGTTTCATTTGGTGTTCCATGCTATGAAGTATAATAAAGAAAATTTAAAGCTTCTCTCGGTGGGCGGAGGCAATTTCGTTGAACAATATAAACATTCCCTCAAAATTCAACCTCTTTCCACTTTTTGCTCACAACCTTTGATGCAGCAACAAGGCCTTTCCATGCCTTTTCTGCCTTCTCGGAATCCTTCATTCGTACTACAAAAAGGGCTCTTCGGACTTCGGCAATATCTTTCTCTATATGGTCAAGGCGCGCCATTACATCTTCCATTTTCTGCATAAGCATCACGAATTTATTTGATTTTAAGAGTATTTAAGTTTTGCAGACTTGGTTGATTAGCGTTTATATCAAGCATAAAAACCTTCCCGCCCATTTTTATTGAGTGGTAAAATGCCGTTCGAAGTTAAAGATATTTCTCTTGCAGAGCAGGGGAAAAGGCAGATAGAATGGGCCGAAATGCAGATGGTCGGCCTGATGAAAATCCGCGCGCGCTTCAAAAAGGAAAAGCCGCTCGCAGGCGTCAAAATCGGTATGGCGCTTCATGTCACAAAAGAGACAGCGGTTCTTGTGCGCACTTTGCTTGACGGAGGCGCGGAAGTCGCAATTACCGGCTGCAATCCTCTCTCGACACAGGATGATGTTGCGGCAGCTCTTGCAAAGGACGGCGTCAATGTCTATGCCAAGCGCGGGGTAAATAAAGAGGACTATTACCGATTTATACATACTGTTATGGATTTCCAGCCGAATATCACAATCGACGACGGCTGCGACCTGGTCTCTGAAATCCACACAAAAAAGCCCGAACTAATCAAAAACATCATTGCAGGCGCAGAAGAAACCACTACGGGTGTCATTCGTTTGCACGCAATGGAGCGCGACAAAGCCCTGAAATACCCGATGATTGCGGTCAATGACTCAAAAACAAAGCACTTGGTCGACAATTACTACGGCACCGGGCAGAGTACTCTTGACGGAATAATCCGCGCGACAAATGTCTTTATCGGGGGAAAGAACTTTATTGTTGCAGGATACGGGCCATGCGGTAAAGGCGTTGCGCTGAAAGCAAAAGGAATGGGCGCTCATGTGATAGTCACCGAGGTCGATGCATTCCGCGCTCTACAGGCACACTTTGACGGTTATAAAGTCATGCCCATGGCAGATGCGGCAAAAATCGGCGACATCTTCGTGACTCTTACAGGAGACAAGAACGTTATTGACATCCATCACATAAAGGCCATGAAGTCCGGCGCAATACTTGCAAATTCCGGGCATTTTGATGCGGAAATAAACATCAGGGAGCTTTCCAAAATCGCGCAGAAAAGAACAATCCGCTCGAATATGGAAGAATACACTCTGGATGGGAAGAAAATCTTCATCCTTGGCGAGGGCAGGCTCGTAAACCTTGCGGCAGCAGAAGGCCATCCGTCTCTTGTGATGTCGTTCTCCTTCTGCGACCAGGCGCTTGCATGCGAGTACGCCGTAAAAAACAAGGGAAAGCTAAAAATCGGCGTGCAGAAACTGCCTGACGAAGTCGACGACACTGTTGCGAGAATTCATCTTGAGGCAATGGGCATAAAGTTTGATACATTGACCGAGGAACAAAAGAAGTACCTTGCAAGCTGGGAAGAGGGGACGTAAGGCAATTTAAATAGTTTGCTACTCAATATAGTAAATATGTCAGGCAAAAAGTTCACAATCGTCATAGAAAAGGACGAGGATGGCTGGCTGGTTTCGGAGGTTGTCGGTTTACCCGGTTGTCACACTCAAGCTAAAACGATGGAGCAGCTCATAGAAAGGACAAAGGAAGCTATACAGGCATACTTAGCTAATTCTGAAGAGCCGCGGGTCCTCGAAAAGTTTGTGAGCGTTCAGCAAATAGAGGTGTAACCCTTGACAAGGCTGTCCCTTCTGACAGGCAAAGAATTGGCCAAAATCGTTGAGCGTGTAGGCTTCGTTTACAGCCATACAACAGGAAGCCATATGGTCTATAAGCATCCTGACGGCAGAAAAACCACTATACCAAATCATGCCGGCGAAGAAATCGGTCCAGGTCTTCTGAATCGAGTTGTTAAAAACGACTTAGGCCTGACAAGAGAGCAATTTATTAGAATGCTTAAGAAATAGCGGTCACGGTGAAGGTTAGACCCTGAACACCATCGCATATTTTATCCCTTGAATCTCCTTTACAGAACCCGCTTTAAGCGCACCGGCCTTAACAAGTCCGGTTGTTATGCGGTTGCCGATAATGTTTGAGGTCTGCGCTGTTTTGATAGAATCCGCGATTTCGACTATTTTCTTTGCCGGCAGTTTTTCTCCTCCGAAAAAGTCGCTATCCACATCAAGAACTTTGTCATTCTCCTCGAAGACTTTTCCCAGAATATCAGAATCGCAGGCTGCGACAATTATCTTGTCGCCGGATGCGTGGCGCTTGAGGTAAAACATATTATTCATTGTATCCGGGCTTTTTTAAGTAGAGGCACTATTGCTTAGGTTATTCTATTGATTACTAATTTGCAAGTATGCTCACTCCTCTGACATTGCCTGGAGAGGCTTTCAGGCAAGAGAGCATCATCGGAACGGCATTGGATGTCTGAAACCCGAAAGGGCTTCTACAGTGTACCACCTCCGAATTTTTATAAGTTTAAACCAAAATCGCGGACGCAGTTTTTTATGGCCTTTCTAGCAAAGGTAAGCTTTGTCCGGCTTGAGGGCTGTTTTAGTATTATATTAAAAGACAATTGCTTCGGGGAGTAGTTACCTTTTACGAACCGCGGATACGGGCGCATGGTTCGCAAAGCTTATAAATGAGCGGCTGGCAATTTTAGTATGCAACTTGTTATTCCGGAATGGTTCTACGGCTTTGATTCTGCAATGTATCTTATCAGCTCGATGGTAGGTTTTCTGTTGAGCTTTTATTTTTACAAAATGTTTTCCATAAGCTCGGAAAGGAGGCATATGTATCTTCACCTGGGGTTTCTGCTTCTTTCAATCGGCCTTCTCAGCCTGTCGATTACGAACATGTTCAGCTACACAGCGTATGGAATCTGCATGAAATCACAGGGGCAATGCACTCTGGGCATACTGGATGATGCATTCACTTTAGAGGATTTTTCATATCTGATTTATCTCGGGCTGTCGGTATTTGCGTATACTCTTTTCATATTGGCATATTCGGGTGAATATATCAGCCTCCCGAGAGCTTTTGTGCCGGGGTTTGTCGGCTATGTAGTATTGGTAGCCGCGTCCCTGCCTATATTAGTGGGCAAAGATCTGTGGCTTTTTTATGGCGAATACTTCCACCTGGCAGCGCTTATGATGCTGCTTTTTGTTTCTTTCCGGAGCTTCATTAATTATGCCGAAACGAAAAATCCGAATGCCCGCTTAGTTGCGTTTTCGTTCGTCTCGATTTCGCTGTTCCATCTGTTCCATATCTTCGCCTTTCTTGGCGGATGGATGTACGTATTCGCCCATATCTTTATGTTAACCGGTTTCATGGGTCTCCTCGCAGTGCTTCGGGCAGGAAAATCTTCGAGCCGTGCAGAAGCCTTTAAAGAAGGGTTAAAATCATGAAAATATTAGCCGATTTTTCAAAGTCACGAAACACTTGCGTGTTTCAAGTCTTGAAATTTTCGTTTCGTACATAATAAGAGCTTCAAATATTCAAAGTGATAGGATGAACTCCCGTAGGACAAAGGTGCAGATATATCTGGATATTCTGCGCGCTGTTCGAAGAGCGAATGGGAGGCTCAGGAAAACGCACATTGTCTACAAAGCGAATCTGACGCATACGCGGGTACAGCCGTACCTTGATTTTCTGCTGTCAAAAGGATTTCTTATCGAAGAGAAGAACAGCAGCCAGACATTTTATGTGATTACAGAGAAAGGCCTGGACTTTCTGGCAGAAGCAGGCAAGCTCAAAGAGATTTCGGACGCGTTCGGGCTGCCGTTGTATTAGGCGATATAATTATATTAAAGTTACACAACCGCCAGGTACGTCTATGTTATGCACGTCGTATTCTCTGCAATGTCCGCATGGTAATCGTTCCTCCCTCTGAGGGTAAGAAAAATTATTTTTGTTTGAGGACCAAGCAATTTTGTGATTTCTAATTTGCCGCCTACCCTTCGTACATTCAAATACAACGGCACTTCAGGGATTTCTGTGCTGGCAGACGTTTCAAGAAGAGTCTCAACATACTTTTCTTCCGGGTCTATATACGCAACACATAACGAATTTGAGGGTGCGCTCGGTGTTCTGCCGATAAAGTATTCCTCGGCCACATTTTCTGCGTAGCCATGTCCGAATACCTCATTATCTGGTGTGATAGATACACAAAACATCTTCTCGGGAGTTGATAGCCTTGCAGTTACGTTATCGTTTAAAGTCACTGTCAGTATATTCTCTGCTCCCCACGTTTCTAAATATTCGTTAAACGCGGTCGAGCTATGACGAGTTTCACGGTTAGCAGATTCCATTCGCTCGATTTGTTTCAATATATCTTCCAGTCTGGAACACGGCGCTATATTAATTACGTCTGTAGAAGAACTATTTCCCATATATTTACTTGCTCGTAGAAATTATTTAAACCTTCTTATAAAGCTATTTCAAATTAAACACAATTGAGTGTATCTTTGTCATCTCCTCTATGCTTGTTTTTATTCCCTCTCGCCCGATTCCGGAATATTTGTCCCCGCCGAACGGGAATGTTCCGACCCCATGCATAGGTGCGGCGTTTATCTGCACTGTCCCGTCGGTCAGTTTCAATGCGCCATCAAGCGCCCGGTTCAGGTTGTTCGTGAAAATCGACGCATCAAGCCCGTACTGCGATTCGTTCGCGATGCGGATGGCTTCGTCATAATCCTTTACATGCATGATAGACACAACAGGACCAAATGTCTCTTCCCATGCAATGCGCATATCCTTTCTCACATAATCAAGAACAGTAGGCTCAAAATACAGGCCGCGGACTTTCTTTCCGCCACTCAGCACTTTTGCTCCCTTATGAATTGCATCATTGACGAGGGACTCGACTTTGTCCATGGCTTTCTGGTTTATCAGCGGGCCTATTGAAATATCGCCATTTTTCGGCGTTCCCAGTTTCCATTTCGGAAGCTCTGCCATTATTCTTTTTGCGAACTCCTCGGCAACGCTTTCAACAACCAGAATCCTGCTTATTGCGTCGCATCTTTGTCCCGAGTATTTAAGGGCGCCGCTTATGCATTCTTTCGCTGCCAGGTCAAGGTCTGCATCCTCAAGAACTACTGCAGGGGATTTTCCGCCAAGTTCCATATGAATCTTTTTCATTCCTGCTGTTTTTGCTATATGCAGGCCGACCTCGGAGCTGCCAGTGAATGAAATCATGTCAATTTTATCGCTTGAAGTGAGAATGTCGCCTATTTCCGCCGAGCTGCCGGTAATCACATTCATGGCGCCGTCGGGAAGCCCTGCCATCTGCATCACTTTGGCAAGCATGAACAGGCATATGGGGTCGTCTCCTGCAGGCTTTACAACAACCGCGTTCCCTGCCGCTATTGCAGGTGCAATTTTAGCGGATGCGATGAATAAAGGATAATTGAAAGGAGAGATTGCAAGAACAACTCCTAAAGGCTGCCTTCGGGTCATTGCGATTTTTTTCTTGGTATGAGGGAAGCTGTCCCCTCCTATTGCCTCGCCTTTCAGTTCCTTTGCCTCCTCGGCAGCGAACTTAAAGCGCTCTATTGTTGCGTCGACTTCGCCTTCTGCAACTTTGACAGGCTTTCCTGCTTCTGCAACAATCATATCCGCAAACAGGCTTTTATTATCAGCCAGGAGTTTTGCGGTTTTCTCAAGGATTTGCGCGCGCTCGTATGAAGAAAGGCCTGCGATTCTTGGCTTTGCATTGAAAGCAGAATCAATTGCCCATAAAGCATCGGATTTGGACGCCTTCTGGACCTTGCCGACTATTGAGAAATCATCGGGGCTGTAGACATTAAATGTCTGCTTGTGCTCGGATTCGACCCACTTGCCATCAATGAACATTTTGTAGATTTGGGTGCCGTCTGCCGCAGAAGGAAACCTTATTTCATCAAAGACGCTTGGCATGTCTAATCTATTGGTCAGGGGAGGTATATATAGATTTTTTGGGGTTTAAACGCGAGAAGAGTTTTGGCGATGTTATTTTTCTTGAAAGAGTTTAGAAACGTGTGGATGTCTTTCTTCAATCTTCCCTGTCAGCCAAGTATCGAAATCATTCATAAGTTTACCTATTCTTTCCATGTCGTCGCGTCCTCCATTGGCAACATATTTATTCGCTAACGTGAGTTGTGCGTTGACAGCGTCAACGAACAGGTCATGATTCTTTTTCAGTTGGTCCATATCTTTTTTATAATCTTCGTATTCTTCTTTCAATTTGCCCAAATATAACTCCACGTGAGAAGAAGGTACATTATCTGTGATTACCTGCGCGAATAACGCATCATATATATGTAGTTTAGTTAACACGTCTGTTGTTAGGCTGCCAAGAAAGTTCCCTTCGTCTGCTTCAACAAGGTCGGTATATTTTTTCCGAAAATGGTCGTATCCTTCAGTGTCTCTATCCATTGTTTTGTATAGCATTTCGGTAAGAATATTATCAAGAACAGCTAGTGCCTTTACTCTGCCTACTTCGTAAGCTCTATCTGCTTTTTCTTCTTCAGACATACCCATCAAATCACCGATTACTCATTAAGTTTCGGGAGTATTGACCATTAATCGGTTGTTCTACAGATTTATAAACCTTCATTTTCGCGGCTTTATAGAATCATCTCACATCCGCCACACTTTTCTTCGCGCCGCAGGCTTCGCATTTTAAGAACCAAAGGCGGTTTTCCTTGAAAAGCTTGGTGTCGGGCTTCTTGCATTCGTGGCAGAGGACATACTCGTTCACATAGCGGTTGAATTTCTCCTCTACCTGGAACATGCCGAATTTTCCGACAAAGATAGCAGTGCCGTTCTCGATATTTCCGGAGCTGCCCAGCTCGCGTGCCATGTAATGCAGGAAATGCTCCGGGTCGCGCCTAAGCGTTGCCGCTATCTGCAAGAAATCCTTGATAAATGTCCTGTTTCCTGTGATTTGCGAGGAAATTTTGGGTATCTCAAAGCGTTCCTTTTGCAGCACCTTGTCCGGAATCTGTGAGCGTGCCCGCTTTGCCAGCTCTTCGTAATTGAAAGTATCCATAGGAGAATAGATAGTTTAGAAGGTATTTAAAGGTGTTAAATTTTGGGAATCTGCCATAACTTCAGTATGCCTTATCGTGATGTTCGATATCAAGAAATACAACCAAGCTTTTTATCCTCAAAAACGTGATATGTTATAACAAATGAGCCGCCGACATGCACCCGGAACTTGTCTACATGCATCAAATGCTTATAATGGTATGGATTCTGGGCAATTTCCATAATCTTTTTGCGACAGGCCATAAAAAGAACTTTGTTTCGCTTTTCAAGCTTCTTGAACTTGTCGTCAAGGGTTTCCGTGAGTTCAAATTCATACGCCATAAGAACTCACGCTTAAATCATCTCACTCCGTTCGAAGCTTTGAAGCCGATGCTTCAAACACCGAAATGCTTGTCGAATTCTTCCATATTCTTAAAATGTATTCGCTTGTCTTCCTTTTCTATTTTTTCGAGCTTTTTGGCATCAGGGTTAAGCTCCTTATGCAAATCGGCATCTATTTCATTAAGAGAAACCTCTATAAGAGTCACTTTTTCCTTTAGGAAATTGAGGTCGTTTCTTATTTCCTCCAATATAGCCGCTTCGGGCATATGCTTACCTCTTACGATAATTGTATTTAAAGGTATTTTATCGCACAAAGCGAGAGAAGTGGTGGGGTGTTAATCTTATCTCATCAATCTAGCTATTTGTTCTGAAACTCTGTCAGCCATTGCTTCTGCTGTTGGAACTAACTTCTGCTCAATATGTATGACTGGCTTTCCATCAAGACGATGAACATAAGGGACATCATTTATTCGATATTTAGGCCCCGTATCCAAGCCACTTATTATGTCACCTATTTCAAGATTCAGTCTGTGTCCTCCGCCAAACTCGGGCGATAACACAATTTCAAATATGCCATTGTATCGTTCAGACGGACTCTTTTTATTCGGTTCGTAAATTGCAACGAATCCGCTACAAGCGCCCTTATCTTTTTCATCTGGAGAAATCCCCACAGCTTGCTGCGGGGATGTTCACAGTAGCTATTTAAAGGCACTTTTCGCCAATTTCCCAGAAATCCGTGTCCGTCGTCCCACATCGCCGATTGGATGTTCTCGTATAATCAAGAGTTCGCATAAGCACAAGAATAATTAATCCCTATAAGACCTAAAAATCAATGTAGAATATTAAATCAGATAGGGTTTGTTAGAAAAAGTATTAGAACCGTTGCCAAGAAGCGCACAGGTTGCCCCGCGCGCCTCAAGGTTTCGGTAAGGGAGATAAAACAACATAATAGTAGATAGGTTCCTATTGAACCCCTGAATACCTATCTTTATGGTTTTCCCTATATAAAAGCTTTTCGGTGTGACTTGATATTGAGATATCGATATATCTTATCCTACATAATTGGCGCTGCATACTGGAAAAGTTAGGATTTACCCCTGTAGACGGATGACGAACTCAATTATACGTTCTTTGCTTCTATTATCCTCTTTTCTTTATCGACTTTAAATTTCTTTCCTAGGAACTGCTCAACAACCCAGATATTGGTTTCTACATGAGGGGTAATCTCGGCGACTTTTACCGACCCGCCTGCAAGCGCAAGATAAGGCACAATCTGGTCTGCCATCCACTCGTCAAGGCATGCGCCGGAATCTATCTGTTTTTTGAGCTTTTTTGCTGCTTCCTCACCCACTGATTCCGCGCTTTTTCCTCTTTCTCCCAATGCATCGGCGCCTAAGACAACATCACCATCAGATGCCCAAAGAACAATGCCTGAACCAGGGCATGATGCCTCTACATATTCTGTCTTTATATCGGCTAGGTTTTCCAGGGCACTGATTGCGGCCTCTTTCTGCCTTTCTGCGACCCTGGCGCCTTTCAGGTGCGTGGAAGCGATTGAAATGCCGCTAATTTGCTTAATTTCTCCGCGCTTCTCCAGCTTTATCGCCTTCAGTTTTGCCGGCATTGTCCGGACCTCCACAATAGCTCCGCCGACAGGATAAAAGCCGTGCCGCAAGATATTGATTTTAAAAGAATAACCTGCACATGCAAGAACCGGGCTAATGACTTTTTCAAGATACTGGACAGGCGGCGCCCATTTGCCGAATGTTGCGCCTCCTTCGATTCTGATTTCGAGAGGCTTATCTGCGAACGCTGCCGGGATAAGAAGCGCCTGAAGAACCAGCCCGATTGAGCCTGCTGTCGGGATTTTTATCAGGATATTTTCCGCAGTAATTTTTCCAGGCTTGAATTCAAGAACCTGCGAACCGATTGCAAGCCCATTTACCTCTGCGTTGCAAAGCTTTGCCACCGCCTCGACTGCCGCGATATGCTGTGCCTGTAATCCGGGATTGGGCCTTCCTGCGCGTATTTTTTCGATTTTTACTGCCTTTCCTGTCAGAGCCGAAAGGGCAACAGCAGTCCTGATTATCTGCCCTCCGCCTTCGTGGTGGGAGCCGTCGATTGAAATCATACTATCACAAATAATTATCTTTTACGTTATTAAAACCACGCCCGCGAACGTCAGGATAATCGCGACAATTTTTTTCAGCAGCTCGGGGCGCGCCAGATTGTACGCCAAAAGTTCGCTTTTCATCCCAAAACACCCCAAAAAGTGAATATAAGTAGACATAATGGCGAGTTATATTCAATTGAAAAAGTGCCCCCCCCGACTAACGCATATTAAGCTACGAATGCTTATCTTATCCATGGATAAATGTGTTTTTTGTAAAATTGTTAAAGGAAAATTGCCTTACCACAAAGTGTATGAGAACGAGAGTGTTTTGGCCTTTGCTCCCTTGAAAGAGGATATCATTGCAAAAGGGCACATGCTTGTAATCACCAAAAAACATTTTGCAGACATTTATGATATTTCTCAAAAAGAACTGCATCAAGTTATGGACGCCATAAAAATAATTTCTCAAAAGCTTAAAGAAAAATACAACGCAGAGGGAACGAATATCTTACATGCAAGCGGCAAAGTTGGCCAGCAGTCAGTATTTCATTTTCACGTTCATTTAGTGCCAAGATATAAAGGAGATAAAATAGACACATGGCCTAAGACCGGATATAAAGAAGGCAATTTTCCAGGAGTTTACGAAGAAATCAAAGACTTATTTTAACGGGGGGCACTTTTTCAACTTCTCCGCTCCTCGCTGCGGTGCTCGACCCTCGGCTTCACCCTCGAGAATATAACATGCAGTTTTATAGCTCGCTCTTGCTCACATTCAATCCCCCAGCCCAAGCATGCAGGCAATCTTCTTCAATGCCAAATCGGTGCGATAGTCACTGCTTTTCAGAATATTTGAGAATTCCTCAAACTCTTTCCAATTTTCGTCTTTTATTGTCCATGAGGCAAACTCCACAACACCTGAAATCGGAAAATTGCAGTATTTCTTTTTTGCTTTCAGGAATTCATCAAGCGCGTATTTGGATAGTTCCGGCGCAGGCTTGTGTGTGGGAATAGTAAACATGAAACTCCCCTTTTTCTGCCCGGACAGCATATGCATAAGGTTCTGCAGATATCTCATATAGTCTTCTTCGGTTCGGGAATCAGTATCGTATGTTGGCGGTAACAGGACGTCTACCCCGTTTTCAAACACTTCGTGCAAAAAGCCTTCGTGCCAGTTCCATTCATTTCCTTTGACATCATCGCTTATTATCGAGCCGCTATATGCCGCCAATATAGAATCTACTGGCAACTTCGCTCTCCACTTCCGCAGCATTTTAAGATATTCGCCTTTAAGCGCATCAGGAATTGCTTCGATATCTACGTGAATGCCTTCAAAGCCGAAGTCTTTTACCAGCTGGACATATTCGTTCAGGTAATTTTCCCTGAATTCAGGAGAGCCGAAATTATAGCCTTCCTGCGCGATTATTGCATTCCACGGAAGCACCGTGAATTCATAATTTTTTTCCTTTTCAAAAGAGGCAACACTATTTACAAATACCTCAATCTGGTTTCTGGGCGTAGTTATTTTTCCTGTCTTTTTGTCCACGTCACCAATATCTACAAAAATATATTTGATGCTGTGCTGCTTAAGCATATCAAACAGAGACCGCTCGACCCAGATATTTGTGATAATGCCGTTTCCTTCTGGCACGCGGCTATTATAGTTTCCTGCGCTGGAAGCATTTCCGCTAAGAACCTGCGATGCCAAACTATATGGAATGCCTGATAATGAGAGCGCTCCGAATTTGGCCGAATTTTTTACAAACGACCTTCGGCCCATTTTGTAAAGTCCGTTTTCTGCCATTCTTGATGTATCCCTTGGGCTGCTTAAAAATTTCAGGAAATTTCGCTTGTATCTACGGCATAAGACGATACAAGCCCTGATTAAAGGATTTAAAACCCTGCTTACAATATCATTTCAACTCAATACATTGGGTTAATGGTTGAAAATCCTGGAAATTCGTTTCCAGGCTTTTCAACCCAAAGCATAAAATAAAGGTTGAAAATCCGTTCGCAACGCATCTGAACCATGAACCGCGTTGCTCTCGGCTTTTTGACCCAAATAAAATGGAGATGGTCAAAAATGCTCGATATAAAACTCTTTCGCGAAAATCCGGACGTTGTCAGGAAGGATTTGAAGAAGCGCGGCATAAAGGAATTGCTGCCTCTTGTAGACGAAATCATAACGCAGGACAAAATCTGGCGCACTCTTTCAAAGGAGGCAGACGATGCCAAGGCAGGGAGAAACAGGCTTTCCGAGGAAGTGGCAAAGCTCAAAAAAGAAAAGAAGGATGCTAATATAATAATTGAAAAAATGAAAAAGCTCTCGGAAAAAATACGCGAGCTTGATGCAGAAGTTGCAAAAGAGGAAGAGCTCATCTCTAAAGACCTCATGAAATTCCCGAATATTCTTCACGAATCAGTGCCTGCAGGTAAAGACGACACGGAAAATGTCGAAATCAAAAAATGGGGGATAATTCCGAAATTCGATTTTCCGCTAAAAAGCCATGTTGATATTATCGAGAAACTGGGCATCGCGGATTTGGAGCGCGCAGCAAATGTTGCCGGCGCACGGTTTTATTACCTGAAAAACGAGCTTGTGCTTCTTGATTATGCGCTCATCAGATTCGCGCTTGATAAACTGATAAAAAAAGGGTTCATACTTATCGAGCCGCCGTACATGATCCAGAGAAAGCCGTATGAAGGCGTTACAGACATGGCGGATTTTGAGAAAGTAATGTATAAAATCGAGGGCGAGGACCTATACTTAATCGCGACCTCGGAGCATGCAATCGCGCCGATGCACATGAACGAAATTCTTGATGCAAAGGATTTGCCTCTAAGATATGCGGGAGTAAGCCCGTGTTTCAGGAAAGAAGCCGGCTCGCACGGAAAAGACACGAAAGGCATTTTCCGCGTTCACCAGTTCAACAAAGTAGAGATGTTTGTTTTCTCGGAGCCAAAAGATTCGTGGCGGATTCACGAAGAACTCCTGAAGATTGCAGAGGAAGTGTTCCAGGACCTGAAAATCCCGTATCATGTGGTCAACATCTGTGTCGGCGATATGGGTGTTGTTGCGGCAAAGAAATACGACATCGAGGCGTGGATGCCGTCGCAGGGAACTTATCGCGAAGTCGTCTCGTGCTCGAATTGTACGGATTATCAGTCGCGAAGACTGGGCATAAGATCCAGAAAATCAACGTCAGAAAAGCCCGAGCTTGTTCATACTTTGAATTCTACGGCAATTGCCACGGCGCGCGCGATGGTGGCAATAATCGAGAACTACCAGCAGAAAGACGGAACAATTAAAGTGCCGGATGTTTTAGTTCCTTATATGAATGGGTTGAAGGTTATCGGGAAGAAGTAAATGAAACAACGATTTTTGGCAGTCGAAGAAGGCACTTTGTCTTCAGGCACATTTTCTAAAGCTGAGCCGATGTTTAAAGCTATTTCCCATAATCCGACAATTTCTCCGGTTAATGATAGTATAAACAAAACTTCGAAAAATTGATTTATTTTTACAAAAATCCTGTAAAATGTTCACTTTAATATATACATTATAGCAAGATATTTAAGTATGGCAGGTCATTTAAACTTTGTATGTTGGATAGAGTCATGTTAATCGGTCTCGCTTATGCAGATAGCCGGTGCGACAGCAGGCTGGCATATTATCTAAAGTATTATCATCCAGGAAAAATCGGTATCCAGGGAACGCAGAAAGAGATTGACGCCATGATGGAAAATGCCAGCAAAAAAGGCACCGTACAGCGATGGGTAAATATACTTAACGAAAAATATCCTGGATCAAACAGCGATACAATATGTGCCTTTGCCCGGGCGGAAACCGGATTCTACAATCTGCTGTGCAGGAAAAAAGAAAAATCTCGCATACCTATAATAGGATGCAGCGAAGCAGGGTTTCCTTCGGATATGTATAAAGATGAAATTGACGAGTGCATCGCATTGAGAGATGCCTTTACCAAAAAGGTCTTAAAACTGCCTTTGAAAGAAGCAGAGGAAGTAATACAAATGGCATATGATGAGTACGATCCTCTCTCGCCTGCTAACATAAAGAGCCGGCTCCCGGATAAGTTGGTGGCATATTACGAAACGCAGGATAAATTCGCTGTAAAACGTATTTTCAAAGAAGCCGCCAATGATGAAGAAAGCAGTTTCCTTTATCTTTGCGATATTACCCATATAGACATATTGTACAAAAATATGCTGGAAATATTATTCCAATGTGCTTTTAAGGATTTGGGCGTGAGTATCTGCCCGATTGTAGAAAGATTGTGCGATGCGGATAGCTATATGGCTATGGATAGAGTCAGTAGGTTCAAAGAGCTGTGATTTGTGGTAAAATATACGTGATTTGAGGAAACAAAAGCGTAAGCTTATTATAACCTGCATGTAATAAGTTATTAGGGAATACTATGAAATTCAAAAAAATCGTTACTATCGGAATCAGCGAATCAAGCCTTGATGCGAATTACTGGAAAACAATAGATTCGCTAGCCGAGAAAAGAATATCCCTTCCGAAAGATAGTCCCGAGGTCAAAAAGCAGCTAGAAGATGCTGATTGTATTCTTGCAGGATTCGGAGTAAAAATAGACAAAAATATTATAGATATTTCTCATGAGTTAAAATTTATCGGGATGTTAGGAACAGGCTATGGAAATATTGACGCTGATCATGCGAGAACAAAAAATATTGCAGTAACGAATGTTCCGGGTTACGCAGCTGAAGCCGTTGCAGAACTTGTTTTTGGAATGATATTGGAAAATATCAGGGAACTGGAGAAAGCAAAGAAAAAAGCAAGGGAAGGGAATTACTCCGATTCCGGATATAAATCTTCTGAAATTCGCGGAAAAGTTTTTGGAATCTTCGGCCTTGGAAGAATCGGAAGCAGAGCCGCAGAAATAGCTTCGGGCTTTGGCGCGGATGTCAGATACTGGTCCAGAAACAGGAAGAAAGAACTTGAGGCAAAGGGCATAACGTATGAAGATGCGGACGCTTTAATTCCCAAATGCGACTTTCTATCACTGCATTTTTCCCAAACAAAGGATACTGAAAACTTCCTGAATGAGAAAAGAATGCAGAAAATCAAAAATGGAGCAATCGTCATAAATACCGCGCCAATGGAACTGGTAAACATCGATGCGCTGGAAAAAAGACTTAAAGAGGACAACGTAACATTTATTCTGGATCACTCAGACGAGATGAAAGAAGACGACCTGAAAAGGCTTTCAAAATATAAAAACTGCATAATTTACCCTCCGATCGGATATATAACAAAGGAGGCAAGAATTGCGAAGCAGGATATCTTCGTCAAGAATATCGAGAACTTTTTGAAGGGCTCGCCGACAAATAGAGTAAATTGACAGATAGTTTCTTACTACCTGCAGATTTAAAAACTTTCAATCACTTTATAGTAGTATGGCTTGTAATCTTTTTGTATATGGAGCTATTGATGGAGACTTCGATGCTGCAGATAGCTTAAGAACTATTATGTCCGTTTTAGAACCGACAAGTGTGGGTGTTGAAGAAACACCGTCTGATATCTATGATTTAATGCAGCTTGCAAAAGAAAGCGATGCAGTAGTTAGAAGAGCAAACGAGCTGAAAAGTAAGTACAAGGTTGTAAACAGCGAAACTGCTGGGCGAATTGCTGAAAGCGAAATTGAGTTTTGCAGGATATTAGCAGATTCTAATGAGTTATATAATAGCAGTGCCAGAAAACTCGGTGCGCGTGTGGTTGGCTGTGACAGTCCCTGGTTTTCGCTGTCTAAACATAAAGTCGGAATATCAGAATACTCTGCAAGAAAGGACGGATTTCTGGGCAACTTATTGCGATTACCGCCGGATGCTGCGGAAAAGGAGATAGAGGGAGCATATAATAAAATCCCCTCAATCGCAGGTTCCGATGAATTAGTTGCGTATTATGGAGCGCGGGATAAAGACAGTGCAAATGAGATTAGAAGGCAGGTAAATGTGGAAGAACATCTTGAAAAAGTAACCGGAAGGGATAGCACTTTTGTTTATTTCTGCAATATCTCCCATTTTGTTCCGGTGTACCACAACTTGATAGAGTTACTGGTTGCGTCCAATTTAAAGCCTAAAAAAGCACGATTATTCGATGCCAAGGAATTGAAGATTTAGAGTTTTGTTCAGAAGCAGCTAGAGTACCTTACATCTATACAGAAGGTGCATTTACACGAAGTCAGTTTCTTGGATATGTATATATCCTCCCCCACCCAAAATAAACCCATGCGCACAAAATTATTGCTTTTTTACCTTCTTTTGATTTTGTTTTTCTCAAATAGTGCACACGCCCAGGAAATCACAAACCCGTCAATAATCGAACAATTGAATGTCGGTTTTAATCAATATGGCACAGTGGAAATTTCGCAGGGTGACATCTCGTATATTGCGCTTAATGTCAGCACTTTCCAGAATAACGAGAATCAGAAGGCAATGTTTGCCAACACACAAAACTTTACATCCGACGAATTCGGCAATAAGAAATTGCAGCTGGTCCAGAAAACAAACGACGAACAATTCTCATACGATGCGGCTGGCTCTGCGGAAATTCTTGCAAAACATACCTACGCGCTGCCCGCAGATTATACGGTGTCTGAAAAGGAGAAAATATTTCTTTTGCCGACAAAAGGCATTCAAAGCGATGATCCGCAAATCCAGGAACTTGCGCGCAATATTACCAAAGGTGCAACAAACGATTTCGAAAAAGCTGCGCGGCTTGCAATTTGGGTTCATGCCAATGTCAACTACAACCTGTCGCTCGGCGATGTGACAGAAGATGCAAAATGGGTTCTTAAGTACAGGCAGGGAACGTGCGACGAATTCACATCCCTCTTTATTGCAATGGCGCGAAGCATCGGCATTCCCGCAAAATACATTTCGGGCTGGGTCTATGGCAACCAGGGATGGCAGAAGCATGCGTGGGCTGAAGTTTACATAGGTAAATGGGTGCCTGTTGATGCAACATGGCTTGAAGTCGGGGCGGTTGATGCAACACACATAAAGTTCATGGAGACTGCGGACAATTATATCTCTAATCAGGCAAAAGCTATCGGGACCAATCTTGGAACTATCACATGGATTCTTGATAATGCAACCTTTTCTGTAGGAAATCTCCGTGAATCGGTACCGAGAACATATGAATCATTTTCATCTGCCAGCACTTTAGGATTCGGGAAAAGCGCAATTGTCGGTGTGAAGACACTTCCGGAAGAGTATCTTGTCGACGAATTCACTCTTGTACCGTGCAAAGGCATGGACGTAGCCCGTGTTGAAAACCAAAAACAAAGCGTAATATTGGAGCCGGGAAAAGAGGCTGTCATTTTCTGGAAAATTTCTGTAAACCCCGACCTTGATGCCGGCTCGGTTTACACATGCCCTCTTTCGATAAACTCGCGATTTTTCCAAAAGAGTTCAGTAGACCTTACAGTTGACCCGCGCATTAAAGGCTCCATGGAACTTGGGCTGAGCCCGGATAAAGATACAGCACAGGTCAACGAGACTCTTGCGCTGTCGGTAATCCCACAAAATCCAAGCCGAAAAGGGATAATAAAGCTGGGCATTGTTTCCGACAATATGCAGGCTGAAAAAGAGATAAATCTTGATTCAGGAAAAGAGGACGCTGCAGAATTCACATTTCCTGCAGGAGCGGCAGGAGCTCACACCGTTTATGCATATTCGGATAGGGGAGACGTTGCTGAACAAGCGTATCAGGTTTATGAAACCGGCGATGTGTTTATAGATAAAATTATTGCTCCTGATTTTGTCAGGTTAAACGAGCCTGCAAATGTAGAAACATATATCAGAAATAACAAGCATTCTGCCCAAAACGCAAGGTTTGCAATCAAGCTCAATGATGCATTGGCGCTTGATGAAAGCAGCACTATTGCGGCGCAATCAAGCCGCCTTATAAACCTGACAATTCCATCCGGCACTGCCGGGCTGCATAGATACTCCATGCATCTGGTATCCGATAGCGTCGAGGAAAAAATAAAAGAAGTGCGGGTTTATGATGAACCGCAACCGGAACTTGACGGAACTTATGATTCTAAAGAAAAAGTCTCTACGCTGAAAATAACCCCGCAAAAGGATGGCGCAAAGAATATCGAAGTGGCTATCGGAGGAGAAACAAAGCGCATTGATAGCGCGGGGCTGAATGAAACAAAGTCGATAACATTCAATCTTCCGGAAGGGGCTTATGATGCGAAGATAAAATATTCCGATGTTGCGGGCGGCAATTACACAATCTCGCGTACAATCGAATTTAAGAAAAAGGGTATCATGGATTCTATGGTTGGTTTCTTGAACCTGATTTATTCATGGCTGGTGGGCGGTTTTAGGTAGATAATTGCCAAAAATTATTATTCGGCGGCGACCGAATAAGAGGAATGAAAGCGAGATGATTCGAGGCAACCGCGATTGAGTGACGATAAGCCGCATCACCCGATATTTTACGAGCGTAAAACTCGCGGGTTTGTGCCGATAATCTGTTTCTTGCTTGGTCTAGTACGAATTTCCGTTATTGAATCCCATCTTAACCAGCGTCGGCGTAATCAGGATTGTCGTTATGCAGACTGCCACCATTGCCGAGAACAGCGTGAAGTCAATGACTTTGAGCGCAAGGCCGCTTGATGCAAGGATGAGGGAGAATTCCGCCCTTGGCAGCATCCCTGCAGCAATGACAAACGCGTCGCTTTTCTTGAATCCCATGTAAACCGAGGATAACATCAGCGGAACGAATTTTCCAAGTACAGTAATTGCCAGCAGCGCGGCAAACAGCCCGATGTTTGACGAGATATTGCTTATGGATGTTGAGACCCCTATGTCCGTGAAGAACATGGGAATAAAGAGCCCGTAAGCCACTGCGCTTAATTTCGGGACTATTGTGGGATTAATGAACGGCGACTTGTTTATCACCATCCCTCCTATGAATGCCCCGATTATAAGCGAGATGCCTATCTGGTTTGCAAGAAGCGCCACTGCAAAGCCGATAACCAGAGTGAATGATATAAGCGATTCCTTGACTACCATTTTCTCTGCAAGGTTGAGTATGTGGGGAACGAGCTTTGAGCCCGCGGTTGTCATTATTGTCACAAAGCCGACAACTGTCAGTACCAGCTTCCAGATTTCTGCAGTGTTTAACGCGGTATTTGTGAAATATGTTGCGGCTATCGCGAAAATGATTATGCCTATGAAATCATCGACTATGCTTAAACTTAAAAGGAATTTTCCAGGCTTTGTATAAAAGCGGTTCATGTCCACGAGGCATTTGACGCAGACTCCGGTGCTTGACTGGCTGAACACTGCCCCGAGAAACGCGGAAATTGCGTAGCTGAACCCGAGCAGGTAATGTGCGGACATAACGATTATCACGAATGCGAGAATCTGGCTGAAAATGCCTATTACAAGAGAATCAACGAGGTTGTCCTGCAGCTCGTCCATTTTCGTATTGAGCCCGATCAGGAAGAGAAGCAGTATCCCGCCTATCTGGAGAAACTCGCCTATGCCGTTGTCTGACTGGAGAAGCCCCAGCACCGAAGGCCCGATTATAATGCCTGCAAGAATTTCCCCGACAAGCGCGGACTGATTCAGCCGTTCTGCTATTTCTCCTCCTATTCTTGCGAAGAGTAGCAGCATTAGCATTACGAAAAGCAGTTCCATTTTTTATCATTCTCCATATTTATTGGATAAAAAAGCCTGGAAACCGCAGTTTCCATGATTTTTTATCATTCCTCATTTTTAACCATTCACAATTATTATTGGGTTGAAAAGCTTGACACGAAGCCATCTCGATAAATCTCGAAGGCTTCCAGCTTGAAAAGCTGGAGGTGTCATGATTTTCTTTGGATAAAAATCATCTCGTTCGCATAGCGAACTCGAAGCTTTTGAGGATTTTCAACCATACACAACAGCTCTGGGTTGGAAAGCCGAGAGCGCAAGCGAACGGACTCCCTGCCCTCAAAAAGCTCCAGAGCGAGCGATAGCGAAACGAACGGATATTATCTCCCTCTTTAACTCAGTTTCTGCATAACTCTATTTGATGGCGTATTTCAGCAGCGGCATCTTTGGGCGGAATGTAATTAAAATCATACTTCTCAAAACAAACTGAAAGAGGCGTTTGGTAGTCACTTTCTCTAATAATCTACCTTGTGCATCACGAACGTAATTCGTATCTACAACTTGGATATCATTCGGACGTGCATGGTATCCCCCTCTCTCAGCTAATTCTTCGTTAACTTCGGCCAGAACGTACTCTATGTGTACTTCTCTTTCCAGCCCATTTTTGCTTAGTTCCATGTAGTTCCCGGCACCATGTTTGTAGTTGCTCTCCTTGATTATGAATGCCTGATAAATTTCATCTAGCGTGGCTGCGAAAATGCCTGCATTAGTTCTTCCTCCTACGGAACCATCATAATCTTGAAGATATTTTTCACGCTGCATCTCAGGTACATTAAGAAGAAGACCTTTCAGTCCAATATTAACTCCTGAATCATCCTTTGTAACCAGACAAATGCCATCTTCTCCCTCTATTCTCCTTAAATAATCCGTAATTTCTGATACCTCAGGAAAATTTTCCACACCAAACTTAAGAGATTGTGATACAATCCCATCTCCAATCAGCTTTTCTATCGGTCCTCTACTAAAAGCAAGAAATAACCCGGGACACTTTTTATTCTCCTTACCTACTTCAAGCGGTTTATTATCTGACAGGTATACGCCATCAACTATATTCGGCAAGATATTTGCTATACATCGGGTTAGGTAATGTTCGAGGACAGTTTCGTATAATTCAGGACATGTTACTTCGGCAATTCTTCCTTTTTTGTGCGGCTTCTCCGAATGTGCCGCTATATCTGACGGGCAGTTCAATGTTATCGTATTATCCGGGATTGATTTACCAGCATACTTTATGGTCTCAATGTGCTGCTCGACGGGCTGCGGGTATTCGGGCGCAACGCTTTGCAGGGAATTGAATCCGGCAGTTATAACGGAGCTATCGGGGTCCTCTGAATAATTTATTAAATGTGTTTTAGGAATATCAATGCCAAACGCCTCCGAATGGTCAAATATTTCGGGGGCTAAGGTACTCAGATTACTTGAAAACAGACCATTACTCCCGTACATCTCATTCACCCCACACTAGCTTTTGCTAAGCAAGAAAGGGTTTCATAGAAAACGAAATTCAATCTATTTGCAGCTTCTCTGCCAGTAACAGCGAACAGAAGCAGTAGCCGTGCTACTAATGACTGATCCATGTTCTATCTCCCCTTTTTATTGCAAGTCCCGCAGTGTTATTGGTTCTTGCGAAACTGAAATTATAATTAACCTTTTGATAAACTAAATACATCCACCAAACTTACAAGCCCCACGACCACATCGCCTTTATTCAGTACGGGTATGAAGTCGGCAGTGCTGTTTGCGAAAGCGCGCATTGCATCCAAAACAGTGCTATCCTCATTCAGGTGCATTGCAGGCGCGGTCATTATCTCTTCGACTGTCCTTTTTAGCCCGGAGGCCAAAAATTCCTCGGATATTTTGAGCGTGCCGCCCATTATCGAAGGCACCTGTAGGGCCTTGAGCAGGTCTCTTGAGCTCAGCGTTCCAAGGAGTGTTTTTAAGCCGTCGACCACAGCAACAAAATGTATTCCTGTTTTTTGCATTAGTTCAACAGCGCCTGACAGCGTTTCGCCCTTTTTTATCATTGGAACTTCTTTTTTCATTATCGATTTTACGGGCTCCTCAAGTGCGCCAGACATGCGACTTCTATTGTTTAAACGAGTATATAAAGCAGTATCTTGATATAGTGAGAGCTGAAGAGAATTATTTATTGTTCTAAATCCAAATAGATGCCATGAAAATCTCCATCTCAGGAACCCCGGGAACAGGGAAATCAACTGTTGCAAGAATTCTTGCAAAGGATATCAACTATGCGCTTCTTGACCTGAACGAATTTGCAAAATCGCACAAGCTCGCGCTTGGCACAGACAAAGCAAGAAATGCAGTGATAGTGGATGTTCCTGCGCTCAAAAAAGAAGTTTCGCAAATGGAAGGAAATATTATTCTTGAAGGCCACCTTGCGCATTTCTGCGGCGCAGACATTTTCATAATTCTTCGCGCTAACCCGAAAGAACTTGCAAAACGAATGAAAACAAAAGGATGGAAAGAAGAAAAAATACGCGAGAATGTCGAGGCAGAAATCCTGAACATCTGCCTTAACGAAGCGGTCGAGCTGCATGGTAAGAAAGTCTTTGAAATAGATACCTCGAAAAAGAGCCCGCATGAAGTCGCGGATATCATAAAAGAAATTATTGCGGAAGAGAAGCGCGAAAAATACGCGCCGGGAAAAGTGGATTGGACGGGGTATATCCGATAGGATTCCGCCCTGACAGATCGACATCTATATATTTCTCTCCATACAAAAACACGTATGTTTCTCTCCGATGCCTTGAAAAATATCAGCCTCGAGGCGGGGAAATATGTCCCGATAACCAATTCTTCATACATAAATGCCCTCCTTATTCTTGCAGTGTCGCTTGTTCTTGCCAAAATCGCGGATTTTATTTTCGAGAAAGTATTTTTGCGAATTACTGCGCACACAGAAACAGACCTTGACGATAAGATTGTGGCAAGCCTGAAATCCCCGATATATTTTGCAGTCCTTGCCGCGGGCGTTTATGCATCGCTGCACTCGATTTCTCTCGGGGAAAATGTTTTTTACTACACCGATAATCTTATCCAGACTGCCATTGCAATAATCGGTTCTGTTGCAGCGTGGCGCGTGACAAGCATATTGATTGACGGAGTCGTCGGCAAATTCGCAGCAAAAACGAAAAGCACGCTTGACGACGAAATGGTGCCTCTCCTCAAAAACATCTCAAAAATCCTGATAATTTTTATCGCGATTATAGCAGTCCTTTCCGCGTGGGATATCAACATAACGCCTTTGCTCGCATCTGCAGGGATAGTGGGCGTTGCCCTTGCTTTTGCGGCACAGAGCACGGTTGCAAATCTTTTCGGCGGAATCGCGATTTATTTTGACAAGCCGTTTAAGGTCGGCGACAGGATACAGCTTGACAGCGGGGAAATTGGTGATGTTGTCGAAGTCGGAATCAGGAGCACGCGGGTAAAAACGCTTGACGACACAATGATAATTATCCCGAACGACAAGATTGCAAACGCAAAAGTCATAAACTTCAACCAGCCTGTCCCGCGAATGAATATCAAAATCAATGTTGGGGTGGCTTATGGCTCGGATGTCGCAAAGGTTAAAGAAACATTATCGAAAGTTGCGCGAAACTCTGCTTCTGTCCTAAAGGAGCCTGCGCCCGCTGTGCATTTTATAGACCACGGAGACTTTGCGCTCAAGTTCATGCTGACTGCCTGGATAAATGATCCTGCAAAAAAGCTTAGCGCAATTGATGAAATAAACACAGGAATCAGCGCGGAATTCAGGAAAGCGAAAATAGACATACCTTTCCCGACGCAGACGATATATGTGAGTAAGAATTAATGGAATTATGCAGGAGTTCCAGCGTCACGCTTTTTTTCTGTTTTATGCGGCGAAATATAATTTCCTATTTTTCCTTCTATGTTTTTGACTAATGCAAGAATTTCATCAAGGCGCGACGGTTCTTTTTCATCATGCGCTGAAGTATATGGTACTGGCATTTTTTGTACGTGCGGTTCGTGAGCCGTTTCTATGTCAGTATAATTTTCAACAGAGTTTCTATCTGCTTTAGTATTGTTTATTTCAAGGTTTTTCATAATACTTTCATATTCCGCACTTACCGGATCATGAGGTGGGCGCTTATAAAATACTCTTTTGGAATAATCACGATTGTCTACAGTTTTTCCTTCCATATTTTTATCCAAAGTTTTCCAAATTCCTTCCATCTCTTCAGTTGATTTTTTCTGTGAGTGATAATCACGCGAAATACCTCCCACCCCAACCGCCGCCGCAATAACTGCTCCGATACTTAGAAATATCACGGCGATAATCTCCAGCATACTCTATAGTATTCGATTTTCTTTTATATATTCAATCTCACTCCTTGAACAGTATTTTACTCGAGATTGAATAGATCTTGGCACTGGCGTACCAAGCTTTCCAACCCAAAGCAGTTGACGATGGTTGGAAATAGCGAATCCAATCACACATAAACATTAGCTATCAAAAATTATTGGATTCGCTATATAAAGTTCCGCGCTAACGTATTATTATGCCAAAATCCAATATTGCGGGGCTGAAGGATGCTTTAAAAGTCCACAAATCAGCCACAATTATTGTCCATCACAATGCAGACCCGGATGCATTGGGAAGCGCGATAGCATTAGCCCGCGGGCTTGCGCAACTCGGAGTGAGTCCGGAAGTTCATGCGCCGCTTGGTATTTCCGCGCAGTCAAAAAACATCCTTGCAAAATATCCGTATCCCGTTCTTGAGAATGCCAAAATAGATTTCAAGGAGCTTGTATTCCTGGTGGACACATCGACGCCGGAGCAGATAGGAAAAATCGAGATTCCAAAATCCTCTCTTATTGCAGTTATAGACCATCATGAGCCGGGAGCGTTTTGGGAGAAGGCGGACTTCAGGTTCCTGGAGAAGGAATCGCATGCAAGCGCGTTTGTTTTGTATGGCTTGTTCAAAAATCTCGGTGTAAAAATTACCGCGGAGATGGCATTTTTTCTTCTTGCAGGAATTGTGGCAGATACGGCTTTTTTGCGCAATGTGAATGCAAAGGATTTGAAAGTAACGGCAGAGCTGCTTGAAATCATGGGAGACGATATTGACAGAGTTTACACGGCGCTTTCGCTTCCCGAAGATATTTCCGAGCGGATTGCAAAATTCAAGAGCTTCAAGAGAATGAGTGTGTATCGCATCGGCGATTTGATTGTCGCATTTTCGCATGCAGGCTCGTTTGAATCCCAGACCGCGCTTGCCTTGATTAAAAGCGGGGCGGATATTGCTTTTGTGGAAAATATCGACGAAAAAAAGCAGGAGTACAGAATTTCCGGAAGAATGCGCGTTCATCTCTTGGGAAAAATTGATTTGTCAAAATTGATGAAAGTCATCGAGCCTTTAGTTGGCGGAAGCGCAGGCGGCCATCCCACAGCGGCATCCGCTAACGGAAAAAACACAAAGAACAGCAAAAAAGTCCAGGAAAGGCTCCTGACAGCATTGGAAAAAGAGCTTGGCGGGAAGAGGAAAGTGATTGCTTGATAGTCTCTATAGTTATACCAACCTATAAAAACTTAAATGTAAAGGAAAGTATATAATAATAAATTAAATTTATCAAGAATCTAGGTGAATAAAATGACTAGCGCAATAGTTAACAAAGAAGAATATAAACGTAATTTTCTCACGAATGTTATCTTTAAGGTTTCCTTTCCAAAAATTTCAGAACTTAATGCACAAAATCCACCACTGAAATTTAAAGAAAAGGTTGCTGATAGGTTTCCAAATTTTAAAGAACTTAAAGGAGAAGTTTTTGAATTTGAAGTTAAGTCAGAAGCAGAAGATATTGCATTGAAACAACTCAAAGCAAGTTCTTGGGAATTTTCAAATAAAGATAAAACAAAAAGAGTGACGATAGATCCTCAATTCGTTAGCATTGAATATTCAAAATATACTGATTTTAAAGAATTGTTTGAAGAACTTAAATTAATATTCGATACTTTTTTTGAGGTATATCCGGTAAAAATATCTAAGAGCATTGGACTAAGGTATATTAATCAAATAAAATTGCCTTCTGGCGATCCTTTAGATTGGAATGGAATACTGCATGAGAGTTTATTTGATTTGACTAGAAATTTTACAGATGATAATGATAATATAATCCGATCAATGCATTTACTTGAATTAAAGGAAAAAACACATACCTTAAGATTCCAATTTGGACTATTTAATAGCGAATATCCAAACATTATTGCTAGAAAAGAGTTTGCTTTGGATTATGATTGCTTTACGACTGAAGAAACAGATATTTCAGAAATATTCACTAAAGCGAAAGAATTCCATGAAGTAATTAAGAAATGGTTCGAAAAGAGCATCCGCAATGGTTTAAAGGATATACTGAAAACGGTGGTTTAAATGGTGTCCGAGTATTTCAAAAGTGGTTCAAAAGGTTATTTTGGTGTGGATGAGGCAGATAAAAAAAGTGAATCTTCGACAGAACAAAATATGAATGTTAAAGATTTCAAAATATCCACAACAGCATACACAAAAACAGGTGTGAAGGCAGTGATTTTAGAATATGAAATCAAAGATTGATTCTATCTACTCAAAACATGATTGTACAAGAGTATGCCAAGGCGATATACTAAGAGATTTTGAATATGTAAAATGGGCATCTACCGAAGATAAGAAAATTAGAATAAATATAATAACCTTACCCTATATTGTAGTGTTAACACAAGACTGTGATCTAAAATGGGATTTTGAACACCATGCCGCTACCGGCACTAATCATGATAAATTTCTTCAGTCTATATTGGTCTGTCCAGCTTATTCCGCTGAAGCTTTTAGAGAGGGTTCACATTTAAAAACCATGGATTTGGTGATGGAAAAGATAAACAGTTCGCAATGGAACATTTTAATTAAAAACCAAAATTCACGATATCATTTTTTACAAAACCATCGAGAATTACAAATACCTAATTTAGTTATCGATTTCAAACACTACTACACTATTCCTCGAGATATACTTTATACCGAAGCAAAAAATCATTATCTAGGTACAATTAACGAACTGTTTAGAGAGTCTTTATCTCAAAGATTTGCTTATTATCTAAGTCGTATAGGTCTTCCAGTCATAAAAGATAAGGAAGAATAAAAATTTTACAATCGTGGAAAATTGAGTAATGAGGAATACCTTTATAAATCTTACTGGTATAATATAAGGTATTCGATTTACCGTTGGATAACACAGTATTTTACTGTTGAATTCTCGGCAAAACCTTACAGAATCTTGTAAGGTTGGCTTCAAAGTCTTGGCTGTGTTTAATTGGCACGGGTTAGCGTTTTATTGCGTCTAATATTAGTGTCTACGCCTCTTTGAATTCTATCGATGTTTAATGTGATAATTTCAACCCAATGCATAAAATAAAGGTTGAAAATCCGTTCGCAACGCATCTGAACCATGAACCGCGTTGCTCTCGGCTTTTTGGGACAAAGGGTTCCCAAAAGCTTGCCAATCGCAATTGGCGGGATTTTGACCCAAAGCAAATGGAGAATGATAAAAAATCATGAAAGCTTAGGCACGTTTTGTGCTTTCAAGCTTTCGAATCCAAATAAGATGAGGAATGATTCGAAATGGCAAATCCGCGTCGCCCAAGAAGGGGCTCAATGGGTTACTCTCCAAGGAAGAGAGCAAAGCGCATTTTTCCAAGAGTTATGAGAAAGGCGCAGGGCAAGGAAGTCAAACCTACGGAGTTCGCGGGCTACAAAGTCGGGATGCTTCATCTTATGATGATTAACGACAAGAAGGGAACGCCGATATCAAACCAGGAAATCGCGGTGCCGGCAACCCTTATTGAAGTTCCTCCGCTCAAGGTTCTTGGAGTCCGCGCTTACAAAAATACTGCTTACGGCCCGAAAGTCGCAGGCGAGGTATGGACAGATAAGACCGACAAAACGCTTTTGCGAACAATAAAATCGCCCAAAAAAATCAAGGCAAGTTTCGAGAACCTGGAGAAAAAGGTTTCGCAGCTTTCAGATATAATGCTTTTAACATACACACAGCCCAAATCCGCAGGCATTGACAAGAAAAGGCCTGAAATTATTGAGGTTGGCATCGGCGGGCAAAATGTTGCAGACAAGCTCAAATACGCAAAGGAAAAGCTTGGCGGGGAAATTCCCGTTGTTGACGTTTTTAAATCAGGAGAATTTATTGACAGCATAGCGATTACAAAGGGAAAAGGCTTCCAGGGCTCGGTTTACCGATGGGGCCTTAAGCTCTTGTCGCACAAATCCCAAAAACTGCACAGAAAGGCGGGAAACCTCGGTCCGTGGCATCCGCACAAGACAAGGCCGATGGTTCCGCAGATGGGCCAGATGGGATTTCACAAGAGAACCGAGTACAACAAGCGCGTGCTTAAAGTAGGCACAAACATCAAGGAAATCGCAAAAAAGGGCGGATGGAAGAATTACGGCGAAATCACAAGCGATTACATCATAGTCAAAGGCTCAATACAGGGACCTGCAAAAAGGCTCGTTCGATTAAGGGCTGCGATAAGGCCTGCACCCGGCGTTTTTGGCAATATCGAAGTTACAAAACTAGGGATTAACGTATAATTGGTGATAATTTCAACCCAATACATTGGGTTAATGGTTGAAAATCCGTTCGCAACGCATCTGAACCATGAACCGCGTTGCTCTGGAGCTTTTTGAGGAATTAAAGGTCATTTCGCTA
>CABMCT010000022.1 GCA_902384675.1 uncultured archaeon
CCCTGGAAAGAAAAGCCGCCAATAAAAGAATGCCCGAAATGCAAGTCAGGCGAATTCGTCGGCGAGGAGAGAGTTTTTGATACCTGGTTTGACTCCTCAATCTCTCCGCTCTACATTATGCATTATGCAGACAAGCCGAAATTTTTTGCTGAACATAAGCCCGTGACTCTTCGCCCGCAGGGAAAAGAAATCGTGCGCACATGGCTTTATTATACGCTCCTGCGATGCTGGCAGTTGCTTGAGGAGCCGATTTTTAAGGACGTCTGGGTAAACTACCATGTTACCGACGAGAAAGGGAACAAGATGTCAAAGTCCCTCGGCAATGTCATAAATCCGCAGGAAGTAATCCAGAAATTCGGCGCCGAGCCGTTCAGGCTCTGGTGCGCATTGGAAGGAAACATCCATTCGACGGATATCATGTGTTCATTCCAGCGAATAGAAGCAGGAAATAAATTCTTAATAAAACTCTGGAATGTTGCGCGCTTTATATCAAACTTCCCGAAGGCAGAACTGAAAAATTCCGACTTGCAGCCTGTTGATTACTGGATTCTCGGCGAGCTTAACGAGCTGATAGAATTCTCAAAAAAGAGCTATGAAGAGTATGATTTCCACAATCCTGCGACAAGAATAAAGAACTTTATCTGGGAAGCATTCGCATCGCATTATCTTGAAATTGTAAAGAACAGGGCTTACAACGAAAAAGGCACATATGTAGAAAAGGAAAAGAATGCGGCACTTTACACTTTATACCATGTTCTTTTCGAATCAATGAAGCTTCTTGCGCCGGTGATTCCGTTTGTTACAGACAGTATTTACAGCGAGTTGGCAGGTGAAGACATACATGTAGAGGAATTCCCGGTTGCTGAAAAGAAATTTGCAAAGAAACTTTCGTTTACAACACAAGATATAATCGAATTAAACAGCGCAATCTGGAAAGCGAAAAAAGATGCAGGCCAGTCGCTGAAAGCTGAGGTTAAAGAGCTTACTCTTCCAGAAAAATTCAAGCCGATTGAGCGCGATTTGGTTGAGATGCACAGCGTCAAGAAGGTTATGTGGGGAAAGGAAGTTAAGGTTAGTATTTAATAATTCTGCCGCTTCTTAACTTCATCGGAAAAATCCCATACTATCCAGTTGTTTTGTCAAGTTTTCAGGCTTTTGCCAAAGGTAAGATGCGCTATCGGGCGCTTTTGAAGTTTTCCTGTCGTTTTCAAACAAATTTTTGTAACTCGTATCAACAGGCACTCGCTCTATTTCTGGCCTTACTTTTAGCGGCGACTTCGGTCTTGTAGGGCGCTTTATATCGCTTTGCGTATTGAACAAGTTCCTATAAATCTTATCAACAGGCATTGGTTTCTGCTCAATTTTTCGATATAGGTTATCATGGCCGCCAAGCCTCGATTTACCGGCCTTTTCATTGTAAGCAGCTACTTCAGACGGTGGATAGCAGGCATTTTCGTGCGTAGTAGGCGGTGTTGATTCATAGGTATTGTTCTCTTTATGTCTGTGTCCGCCAAACCTGAACGCATCGCGAACTCCAGAACCCATTTTCTTACATATTCCAGAATATATATTCTGCAGACCGCTTCCTATTCGATGCGCGCTGTTTTTTGGCACTGCTATGGCTCCGACTGCTGCCGCAGCAAGTCCCTTAGTAGTTATATTGATTCCGAAAATTTTGGATATGTTAACCGACTCGTTGGTTGCGTTTCCAATCACCCCTGTGGGTGTAGGCGTTACATTTCCTATAGTGGGTGTGCCGGTTATATTGATAGTGGCTGTAGGTGCAGGTGTCGCAGTTCCGACTGCCGTAGGTGTGCAGGTAGCGTTGCTGATTGCTGCGGGAGTGCCAGTAGCATTACCGACTGCTGTTGTGGATGCGTTGGCTGCCTGGGTTGCGTTGACAGCAGCCTTGGAAGCGTTGCTTGCAAGATATTTGGTTAAACCCATATAACCTGCTAGTCCAGTACCAAAGCTTATAACGCTTATCGGGCAGGCTTTTACTGATTCCCAGAGATCACCCGGGCCAAGCCTTTCTTTGGTCCTTGTGTGATTTGTAGCATACGTACCGAGGGCAACTCCTCCAAGAAGGGTAAATGCAATGATGCTGTAAGCTGCAGTAGCAGCCCCCGGCGCAAATCCTAAGCTGATTTCATATTGCTGCAAATCGTGCAGAGATAAACCCGGCAAATAAAGATGATGGTCGAATAAGAATTCTCTCGCATCGCCCCAGTTCGCATAAACCCCAGAGGCTTCATGAAGAGCAGCTGCACCAAGTGCCTTTATACCTAAGCGAAGGCTTGCTTTTAGGCCCTCTTTATCAGCCTTGCCGTACAATGCGGTCGCAACAGTTCTTATATCGTCCAGAACCAGATAGTTTGCAATCCTTTTTGGATAGCTTTTAATTGCGTCCTTTTTAAAATACTTTCTAATGTCCATACTATCCACCAAATCGCTGTCATGTGGCTATGTTTTTTCTGGAATCACTAACAGCCACATAAGCTCGTTCATTGTATGCCTATATAAATATGGTTGGAGCCCAAATCAGAAAATCGACAATAAACGACACTAAAAGCAGGGAGCACGGGACATTTAAATACAGCCCTTGTGAATGGCTATAAAGGAGGTGGATTTTATGGAGCCAAAAAAAGAGGCAAGACACAAGGGCGGTGGAGCAAACTTAAAGGATAAGGAAGGCATGGTAAAGCATCTTCGGGAACATATCAAATACCCCGCAAACAAGCAGCAGCTTCTTGAAGCCTGTAACCGGATGTCGGATACGGCGCCGGAAGACAAGGAGTGGTTCAGAAAAACCCTGCCTGACAAGACTTACCAGAATGCGGACGAAGTTATAAGAGCCCTGAACCTGGGCGGACCGGAAAAAGAAGAAGCACCGGAAAGGGAAGAAAGTATGGGTGGGGAGCCCGTTATGGGCATGCAAGGCAGTACATTTTAGGCAGAAATCAGGGATGTATGCAAGAGCATAATTAGCGCAAGCTAAGGATTATTCCGCCGCAGAAGCTACAATTAAAACTCGACTTTCACCGGCTTTCTTTCTGCTTCTGTAACTTCAAGGAATGGTTTCGGCGCCCGTCCCATTGCAAAAAAGCTTCCGGGTATTGTGGTTACAAGATTGTTGTACTCAAGAACTGAATCGTTGTAGAACTGGCGCGCGTATGCAATCTTATTCTCGATGCCTGAAAGCTCTTCCTGCAGCATCATAAAGTTCTGGTTTGCCTTAAGGCGGGGATAATTCTCTGAAAGCGCAAAAAGCGTTTTGAGCGCGCCCGCAAGACCGGCTCCTGCTTTTGCCTTTTCCTGCATTGTCTGTGCGCCCATCATCGCCTTGTGGGCATCTGTCACGTCCTTGAAGACGGATTTTTCATGCTTCACATAGCCTTTGACAGTCTCGACAAGGTTCGGCACAAGGTCCACCCTTTTCTTGAGCTGGACATCTATCTGCGCCCATGCATTGTCAATCCTGTTAGAAAGAATTCTTATGCGATTTATGTAAGACACAGCAATAATAACTACTAAGATTACCAGCCCGACAACAATCCATTCAAGAACCATGTTATAACTTTATATTCAAAGTTTATATAGGTTAGTTTTGTTTTAAAGATATATTTGGAATTTGTTGAATTTCTGGTGTTTGAGCGAAGTATCTGCCGATGCCATTAGTTTCTGAATTTGTTGTAAGAAGAAATTGCTAAAGATGATATGGGATACCAAAGCGCTAAGTCAGCAATCAGAAACATACCATTAAATTTATCTACGCGTGTTCCACAGGAAAAACTATGTTCTGTTATGCTTGCATCAATAGCAGTTACTTCGCGAACATGCAGAGGAGCACCCCATTCTCCGTAACATCCACAAGGATCACATATGCCTTCAAGAAAAAGAGAAATGTATCCCGTTGAGAAGTAAGAGGAAATTATGTAAAACAATAGCATTGTCAAAACAACTTTTCTTACCGTAGGTTTCAGAAACTCCTTCCAATCCATACGTAATTATTCATTGAACCCGCTTATATGCTTATCGAAATTGTTCGGTGATGGAGAGGATGTTGGACAACTCAAGAAATTTTACACAGCTTCTATTTTTTTTGAAAACATGCTTAGCTGCTTCTGTTTTTTTAATGCGAGTGCCTGCCAATTTTCCATAAAGTGTATTGCATTCGCCGCCTTATATATACACATGCAACATTAATTGCTATTTCATTAAGTAGTGTTTGCGAAGTATATTTTGGATGATATGGTCTGCTTAAAAAGCGACAGAAGATGAATTTAAATATTTCTGCCCATAACTAATTCCGGGTCCGTAGCTCAGCTAGGATAGAGCGAATGGCTTCGACGCTCGCATGATATTTATGCGGATAAGGAAACCATTAGGTCGGGGGTTCAAATCCCTCCGGGCTCGTTTGATTATCTTATTCTTCAATCTCGTCCGCATTTATTACCGGCTCCTTGAAAACCAAATCATCTTCAATACGCGGGCATGCCATGTTTACAAGGATGTCAAACGTCATACCAAGAATTTTTTCCGGAGATAGGTAATCGGCTGCGATTAGGTCTGCGCTTTTTCCAAGCCGCTCGATTTTCTTTTTGATTTCAAATGGATTTTTTCCGGCAAGCTGGCCTTTTTTGGAAGAAACAAGAATCCCCACTTTTTTTGCATCTTTGAATTTTGCGTTTAGGATTATTTTTTTCTTCTCAATCAGATTTCTCTCCGAACTTATTTCGGTTAATGCGCCGGATTCTATATCTGCGATAAAAACCGGCTTTTCTGTCTTTTTCAGCACACCTAAAGCATGGAATCTTCCGGAACCAAGAAAAATAAACGCATCAGCGTTTTTTTCTGTAGATTCTGCTGCCTCTGCATTGCACCCCAGAACCTGCCCCGGATATTTTAATGATTTTGATTTTCCGACAAGAACTTTTTTGCCATTTTTTTCAAGGAATTTTTTTGCGTTCTCGATTTCGTCGATATGCTGGACAGTTGTAACCACGCCGATTGATTTGTATTTTGAAAGCGCTGCGGAGTTTTCCAGAAGAATTTTCCCGAAATCCGCGCTCATCCGGTATTCAATATACGCAACAGGCACTTCGCTTTTGACGCCCATCGGAGCATGGCCGATATGAATTATCAAATCGCAGCCAAAGGTTTTTGCGGCAGAATCCGGAATATCGCATGCACCGAAGCACGGCTCTGCCCAGATGATTGCCTCGATTTTGCGCGCCTCGATTCCTTTCGCGATTTCCTGCATTTTAGTCTTCAGCCCTTCCGGTGCCTGCAAAAGCACGCGCTTTGGATTATGCTTTTCGAGCGCAGCGTTTAATTCGGTTTCAAATTCCATAATAGAAAGAAGGCGGCGAAATATTTAAAGGCTGTTATCCAATTCATCTTATGGCTTTTTACAACCCGCTATCTTTTCAAATTAAAGGAACTCCAATCATTGTTTATCTGGATTAAGGGGTCGAAAAAGTTCTGGATAGAGCAGTTGATGCAGTTAAAAAACATATCCGGTCGTTACACGACGCGCATCATTTGCAACAGATATAGACTATCAAATAATTATTCTTTGGGCAGAAGGCAATGATATAATGACAGATATGTGGATTTTTACGAAAACCGACCAATGGGGTTCCGGCCCGCTTACTGATGTCAAAATTTTTCGAAATCGTACTGGAGTAAACAATATCGGCGTTGGGTCAGGTAATACGCTTATTATGCTTGGTAAAGAGGAGGAACATCGAAGGGCGTCAAAAACTCTTAAAGAGTATTTATCAGGACCAAGACCAAAGCTTCCTGATTATCTTATTCTTAAACAGAATTTTCAGGAATAATTAGTGCGCTGCACCTTTTACAGCCTCTGCCACAGCCTTCGCAACTCTTTTATCCAGCGCAGAAGGAATGATATAATCATCGCGCAATTCAGCGTCAGTTACCAGCCCTGCAATTGCATGCGCTGCCGCAAGCTTCATATCATCGGATATCTCTTTTGCCCGCGCATCGAGCGCGCCCCTGAAAATTCCGGGGAATGCAAGAACATTATTTATCTGGTTCGGGTAGTCGCTTCTTCCTGTTGCTATGATTTTTGCGCCTGCCGATTTGGCTTCTTCGGGCATTATCTCGGGCAAAGGATTTGAAAGCGCGAAAATAACGGGATTTTTCGCCATCGATTTTACCATTTCCTGATTCACGATGTTCGGCGCCGAAACCCCGATAAAAACATCCGCACCTTTCATTGCGTCAGCAAGACTTCCGGAAAATTTAGCGGGATTTGTAATTGAAGCAAGCTGTTCTTTGTATTTATCAACATGCTTTTTTCTTCCTGAATAAATCGCGCCTTTTGAATCGCACACAATAATATTTTTTGCACCGGCCAGAACCAGAAGCTTTACTGCTGCATTACCTGCTGCTCCTGCTCCGTTTATTACGATTCTTGCAGTTTCGATTTTTCTTCCCGATAATTTAAGCGCGTTAATAAGCCCTGCAAGAATCACAACCGCAGTGCCGTGCTGGTCGTCGTGCATTACAGGGATGTTCAGCTCTTTTTTTAGCCTCGCTTCAATTTCAAAGCATTTAGGCGAATCGATGTCTTCCAGGTTTATTCCTCCAAAAGCGGGTGCAATGATTTTTACGGCTTCTATTATCTTTTCCATTTCCTGTGTCGCAAGGCAGATAGGAAATGCATCAATTCCGCCAAATTCCCTGAAAAGGATTGCCTTACCTTCCATCACCGGAAGCGCTGCCTCAGGCCCGATATTTCCGAGACCCAGGACCCGCGAACCGTCGGTTACTATAGCGACGCTGTTCTGCTTAATGGTGTAATCGTAAACTTTCTTTACATCTTTTGCAATCGCCATACTCACCGCCGCGACTCCCGGGGTGTATGCAAGTGCCAGGTCATCTGCTGTCTTGAGCGGAACCTTGCTTTTGGTTTCCATCTTCCCTTTCGCTTTTGCATGCATTTTCAGCGATTCTTCGGCGTAGTTCATGCCATCAACTGCGATTGTAATTAATTAATAGATTTTCGTATTCCCCGCTGCAAGCAGCGGTTGGGTGAAAGCCATATAAGCATAACGATTTAATTATCTAATGTTTTGCGTTTTTTGGGTAGTTGAGCTCAAACCGGGATTTGTAAAAACTGAATTGAGCGTGAATTTTAAAAAACGCAAAACTTGAATAAATTATTATAAACCAATTATAAACTATCGAAAAGAGTTTTTATATAGGGATATTAGAAACAGAGCCTAACTACTTTTGTCCGGCAATATCCCCGGCTGTGGCATAGGGATGAGAGTACCTCCCGTTTTTTTCTGTATGGTTTTTAATCTGAACCGCCTGCACAGGGCAGTAATTAAGGCAGGCATCGCAGCGGTAACATCTAATATCCTTTCGCCAAACAGGCCTTTTATTTATAATTTTTATCTTTTTAGACAAGCAAACTTTTTCGCATGTTCCGCAGCCAGTACACTTTGAATCAGCATAATACTTGGGCTGAATGCCTTCTGTCAAAACCACTATTGATGAAAGAAACCGCACCAATATCGAAGGCATTGGCGTGATAATGGATGTGTCTTTCTCCTTATTTTTTTCTTTTTTTATAATAACATTTTGAATAAAATCAAGCCTGCTTTGGACCGCGGACTCTAATTTTGCTATTTCTTTTTTTGTCGGAGCGTTATAATTAAATTTCGGATCATTGCCCGGCATATTCAGGGAAAAACACGAATCCAGATTTTTGCTCTTTCTATTCAATATTTTTTCTATATCCATAAAAGCGCTATGCGGAGTGCCGATTCGCGTAGCTATTGCAAAAATGTATCCGGCTGATGTTAAATCCAGCTTCTTGATAAAATTTTTTACAGGCATGGGAATTGCCGTCAGATGAATGGGGAATACAAGCCCTATCGTTTCCCCGTTTATTTTTATAATCTCTTTATCCAAAAGGCTTACAATCGGAATAAGTTTTGTGCCCGGAATTCGTTTTTGCAGCTCTCTTGCCACATGTAATGAATTTCCGGTTCCCGAAAAATAATAAATTTCAACTTTGTTCATATACAACCCCTTGATTAGCGAATATAGAACACTTTGTATTTAAGTGTATTTAAGAAGATTTTAAAGAGCAGCCATACCTTTTGTGGTGCTCCATCTCAAGCATAGCAACATGCTTGAAGAATCCGCGACAATCTGCTTGAAGCCTTCTTTTCGCGCGACGCCTGCAAATCTTTTTTAGCAATATTCAACAGTTCTGCATGCATTCTCATAAATTCGCCATAGAAATCATACGCACAGGTGACTACACCTTCGGTGTAGTCGCTCCTTCTTTCTTTTCTATCTGCAACACGAAGTGTTGGAGATGTGAAAAATCTTTGATTTTTCAACCACCCGGATTTCAAACCATTGACAATCGTTATTGGGTTGGAAAGCTTGACACGAAGCCATCTCGATAAATCTCGAAGGCTTCCAGCTTGAAAAGCTGGAGGTGTCATGATTTGTCTATTCTTTCTTGGAAAGAAAGAAAA
>CABMCT010000023.1 GCA_902384675.1 uncultured archaeon
ACTACCGGAAAATCGCTTTCATTAGAGCTGGGTCCCGGGCTTCTTACTTCCATTTATGACGGCATACAGAGGCCTCTTGTGATATTGCAGGACAAAATGGGGGATTTCATCAAGAGAGGCGTTGATGCGCCGGGCCTTGACCACAAGAAAAAATGGGACTTTGTGGCAACTGCAAAAAAAGGCGATTCTGTCAATCCCGGCGATATAATCGGCACTGTTGAGGAAACACAAGGGTTTGTCCACCGGATAATGGTTCCAAAAGGCGCTTCAGGAAAAATCAAGGAAATCAAAAGCGGCAAATATACAATCGATGAGCCTGTTGCAGTTCTTGAAACAGGCGAGAAAATCGCAATGCTCCAGAGGTGGCCAATCAGGGCTCCGAGACCTGCAAAAGAAAAGCATATGCCTCTTGCGCCGCTTGTTACAGGGCAAAGGGTTTTTGACGGCCTGTTCCCTCTTGCAAAAGGAGGCACTGCAGCAATTCCAGGGCCATTTGGCGCAGGAAAAACAGTCAGCCAGCAACAGCTTGCAAAATGGTCTGACGCGGATATTATAGTTTATGTCGGATGCGGGGAGCGGGGAAACGAGATGACCGAAGTCCTGACAGAATTCCCGCACCTGACAGACCCAAAGACCGGAAGGCCTTTGATGAACAGAACGGTCTTAATCGCAAATACTTCAAACATTCCTGTAGCTGCGCGAGAAGCATCAGTTTACACCGGCGTCACAATCGCAGAATATTACAGGGATATGGGATATTCTGTCGCACTGATGGCGGACTCTACTTCCAGATGGGCAGAAGCTATGCGAGAAATCTCATCAAGGCTCGAGGAAATGCCCGGAGAAGAAGGATACCCTGCATATTTATCAACACGTCTTGCAGAATTCTACGAGAGGGCGGGCGTTGTAACGCCTCTTGGCACAAAACAACAGGGCTCGGTTACAATTATCGGTGCTGTATCCCCCCCCGGAGGAGATTTCTCAGAGCCTGTAACGCAGAACACACTTCGTGTCACAAAATGCTTCTGGGCCCTTGATGCAAAGCTTGCGCAAAGAAGGCACTTTCCGTCAATAAACTGGATTACATCATACAGCCTTTATCTTGAAAGCCTTGAGCCGTGGTTTGCAAAAAATGTCGCGCCGGACTGGAACGAGCTGATAAGCAGAGTCATGAAGCTGCTTCAGGAAGAGGATAAATTGCAGGAAATCGTGCAATTGGTCGGAAGCGACGCACTTCCTGACAGGGAACAGCTGACTCTTGAGGTCGCGCGAATGATACGCGAGTTTTTCCTGCAACAGAACGCGTTCCATGAAATCGATACTTTCTGCCCGCTTGATAAATCGTATCTTTTGCTCAAGACAATCCTGCATTACAACGATATGGCAAGGTCAACGCTGGAATCAGGAATTCCGCTTTCATTGATACTTGCAACAAAGGCAAAGAACGAAATTCCTAATGTGAAATTCGAGAAAGACTACAAAAAGCTTCTTTCTGAAATCTCAAAGAAAATGGATGCGGAGTTTAAGGGATTGAAGGCGTAGGTTTTGGGGCGCGAGATGGTCGTTTAAGTGATGTACTATTGCTTCAGATTCATTATTCTTGAAAATACTCAAGAAAAGAGTGTTCACTAAATCTTGGTTTTACTTTTGGCTTACAGACATCAATAAATCTATTTTCAAGAGCGATATTCCCTTCCTTCTTGTTTGGGGGCTTATAGATAACCTCTACATTTAGATTTGGAGATGTGTTTTGTGTTATTCCTGCTTTAAAGAATATTTTTGCATGAGCGTCGGCATCAGACAAAGAATAGCCAAAAAAGTGTATTTCTTCTGCCTCAGTAATTGCATAATATGCATTATGCCACATATTTTCATAAGGAACCCCTCTTGTGTTTATAATAGTTTCGAATTTGTTGAGTGTTGGTAAAATAGAAACCGCGAGTAAGTGCTCACCACAGTTATCACATAGCTTCCCTTCGCTATGTAGTTTATGTTCAATTTTCAAATCAGATAAGTACACGAATTCACACTTTTTACAAAATACCCAATTAAAAGAGCCATGCATTTTTAGCAATGCAGGTTTAACCAAAATATTACCAAATCCCATGCGCCTGCCAGGGGTATCTAATAAGTTTTCCCCGTTTAACTTCTGATAGGAATGCTCGCACAACAAATCCCAATTAAAAGATATTATGACATCGTACGTATTTAGTATTTTTTGATAGGCTCGCCATACCTCAGATTTTACCTCTTTTAATGATTCATCCAGAGTTCTACCGATTAAGAATGCAGTATCTTTTCTTAGTTTTACAAATGCATCTGCACTGTTCTCTATAGAAGCGTCAGGTATATGTACCGAGTTCGGGATAGATTTATTAAAAAATGATCTGTGAAATTCTCTACAGTCTTTCGAAGGGGTGCGTAGAATGTAGGAACGCGTTTGAAAATCAACGTAGTTAAAAAACTCCTCTATGTTTGAATTAGGTAACAATTTTTCTCTTTCAGATAAAACTTCTTTGAAACGTTTACTTTCTTCATGGCTAAGATTTGATGAGTTCGTGATTTCTTCTGCTTTTTTGAAAAAATCACCTATAATCGGCGCTCCAGCATCGGCAGAAGCGCCTGCCCCCCAACACTGCAACTTTCCGTATTGTTCGTTGATCTTCATTTAGTATCATATGACCCAAACCCATCCTTAAAATTCTTCTCAAGCCACCATTGGTTCTGCCTTCCGACTCTTCTGAATTTTACCTTGCCGTCTGTTTGGAGTTTCAGAAGATGAACCTGCGCGGTATTCCATGTTATCTCGACTGCCTTGGCAATATCTTCTGTAGTTGACGGCCATTCAAGGGTTTTCATGTGCGCAATAATCTTTTTTTGGATTTCCTCGGTTTTCATCATGACACCTCATTATGATATATCATATGTTTAAACATAAATAAGTTTATAAGCTTTTTCTCGCAAAATAATATTATTGGTGTTACTATGCAATTCAAGCGCAGTTTATTATTAGTTGCATTATTAACTGCGGTTGTTTTCATAACTGGCTGCGTTTCTGAAAGCTCAACAAAAGAAACGACATCAAGTACATCGAAAGCATTACTAGAGCAAACATCTTCTGCAAATGCTCCAGCGAATATAAATATGTTTTCTGCTGTAAGCGAAGGGGAAATATTACGACTTTTCTTTCTTCTTGAAGATGCAAACGGTCAAAATACAGTTGGCAATGGAGAAGTAGCCGTTCAAATAAAGGATTCTCGCGGTAAAGATGTTTTTACACAGCGATTCAATGTAAAAACTTCGGATTTTACGGATTATCAATTTCAACTGACGGGTAATGGAATTGGAAAAGCGTATGAGTGGAGAGTAAACCAAAAAGATATTCAAAAAGGAGTTTCTACGGGAACTGCTAACATAACATTCACAACTACCGACGGTAAAACCCTTAAGGCGACAGCGACTTATGTACAAATACCTGAATACACTGTAGATGAAATAAAACAACTGTACGAAAACCAATACAATAAAAATGCAAAAACCATCGGCACAGTCAAAACGAAAGGCAATTTTGAAATCACTTTAGTTAAATATGGATTCTACACCCATCTAAAATATGATACGTGGGGCGATGAAGTTACCGATTTCAGAGTTGACATGAAAATAAAAAATATTGGTTCTGAACAAGATTCGTTTATAACCTATGATGATGCAATACTCCAAGGTTCAAATCAATATAAATCGTCTTTTAATAACAAGCTAGATACATCGGACATGCGTCCTGGAGTTATAAAAGAAGGCTACCTGCTCTTTGAAGAAGTTCCAAAGACACTAACAGGACAAATACAAATAATCGCTGGAAAATCTTACAATGCAGCTTTCCATGAACTGACGACAGAATTTGATGTTGTATTATAAAGGACTTAGGGGTAGTAGGGAGCCATTCACATATCGGCAACCCCCACCAGATACCTTTATATTTTACACCGAATTATTCAGTAGCATGGTTGAGGAAACAGGCAGGCTCGCGGTTTTCGAGGGAAAGAAGGTAAGGCGGATTTGGCACAATAACGAGTGGTTTTTCTCTGTTGTGGATATTGTAGGAGTTTTAACTGATAGCGATAACCCTAACAATTACTGGAAGGTTTTAAAGCATCGAGAGCCCCAGTTGGTTACAAATTGTAACCAACTGAAATTGCAATCATCAGACGGCAAATACTATGCTACAGATTGTGTAAATACGCAGAACGCCTTCCGACTTATTCAATCCATCCCATCTCCCAAAGCCGAGCCTTTCAAGCAATGGCTCGCAAAAGTCGGCTATGAGCGCGTGCAGGAAATAGAAAATCCCGAAATTGCAATGAAGCGAATGCGCGACATCTACAAAGCAAAGGGTTATTCTGACGATTGGATTGAAAAGCGAGTGCGCGGAATCGCAATACGCGATGAATTGACGGGCGAGTGGGACAAGCGCGGTGTAAAGCGCGATAGAGAATTCGCGATTCTTACCGCAGAAATCTCGAAAGCCACTTTTGGTATTACGCCGAGCGAATACAAACAAGTCAAAGGACTGGAAAAAGAGAATCTGCGCGACCATATGAACGACCTTGAACTTATTTTTACAATGCTTGGCGAGGCATCTACTACAAGAATAGCCCGAAACAAGGATGCAATTGGATTTGACGAAAATAAGGGCGCTGCAAAAGAAGGTGGAACTGTTGCAGGAGTGGCGAGGGAAGAACTGGAAAGAAGAAGCGGCGAAAAGGTAATTTCAAGCGATAATTACCTTAATAAGCCTGAAACTAAAAAGCGGCTTCAGGATAAGAGGAAATGAAACTTAGTAAATCTTTAAAAACTTTTAATCCTCTTATTTGCTGGTAGCGTGGACTAATGGCCAAAAAGCTTCTTATTGCGGCGCCAAAGAACCTGGCAGGAACTACAAGGCTTATTATCGATGAGGCGAAAAAGCTCTTTAAGGTGCATTATGCGCCCATTAAAGACATAACGCTTACGGTTTCCGGCAACAAAACAAAGATAGAGCACAACTTCCGCGACCTTACTGATGCGGATTATTTTCTCCCGAAAGTCGATGCTTATCGTGCTTATTACGGATACCAGATAGTCAGGGCATTTGATTTTTACCCCGAGATCCCAAAGCCGTATTCTGCAGGAACAATACAGATTGCGCATGATAAGTTCCTCACCACAGCCATACTTTCCAGCAAAAAAATCCCTGTTCCAAAGACATATCTTGTAAAGACAAAAAGGGGCATACGGAATATCGCTTCAAAGATAAACTTTCCGATAATGATAAAGCTCATGAACGGCTCAGGCGGCATGGGCGTGATGTATGTCGAAAACCAGGAGGCTATGAGCTCGATAATAGAGTCCATGAACATTCTTAAGCAGGAAGCCCTTGTGCAGGAATACATACAGAATCCTGGGGAGGATTTAAGGATTCTTGTAGCCGGCGATGAGATAATCGGCTCAATGAAGCGCATTGCAGCACCAGGGGAGAAGCGCGCCAATATCAAGGCTGGAGGAAAGGGAGTAAAATATGTGCCTACAAAAGAGGTTGCAGAGATTTCTTTCAAATCCGCGCAAGCTGTAGGGGCGAAATTGTGTGCCATTGATATAATCGAGGGAAAAGACGGGCCAAAAGTTGTTGAAGTCAATATAAACCCAGGAATCCGCGGTCTGACTGCGGCAACAGGCATAAATATCGCAAAGAAGATTGCGGAGTACGCTCACGGGGAATGCTCGCGCTGAACGTGCTCGCAATCTATTTAAGCGCTGTTGAAAGCAATATAAATGTTATATACAATTCTAATTAGAAGCAGACGGTCGGGTGGCTCAGCTGGTTAGAGCACCACGCTGATATTTTGAGGAACCTCCTCAAATCAGGTACGTGGGGGTCGGGAGTTCAAATCTCCCCCTGACCATTTTTTGTTTTGCCATGCATAAAGTGATGCAAAACAAAAAAGCCTCGAACGAAGCTATCGGTGGTTAATAATGCGGAGCGAGAGGATTTACAGCCATTCACCCAGATGCTTTAGGCTGTAAAGCCGAGAGTGAAACGAACGGACTTCCGACCATTGACTGAATGCTTTGGGTCGGAAGCCATGAAAGCGAACAAATTTACAACCATCTATCTGATGTATTGGGTTGTAATACGGACACATTTTTTGGCGAGGTAGCTCAGTCGGTTGGAGCGCGGGATTCATAACCCCGAGGTCGCGGGTTCAATTCCCGCCTTCGCCATCTACAGCCATTTACAATATTCGTTGGGCTGGAGAGCTGGGAGCAATGCAGCCCATGGCTCATAAGGCGTTGCGAACAGATTTTGAACCCTACATAAGATGCATTGGGTTCAAAGGCGTGATACATTGCATCATGATTTTTGCCATTGACTTAATACATTGGGCAAAAATAGTTACTACTGCGCCAACAGGGTCATTATTTATACTTTCAAACCTCTTAAAATGTTAGTATGGCGAATAATTCCCGCGCAAAAACCGTTGAAACTATCTGCCCTTACTGCGGCTGCGGATGCAAGCTTAAATATCACGTCCAGAGAGGCAAAATCACAAAAGCCGAGCCGATAAAGGACGACCCGGTAAGCCAGGGCAGGCCATGCATAAAAGGCCTTACTTCTTTTGAGCCGCTGACTGTAGAGCGCCTGAAATACCCGATGATACGCAGGCATAAAAACAGCCCATTGCGCAAGGTTTCATGGAAACAGGCTTTCAAATTTATAAAGGAGAAAACAAAGAACCTGAAAGAAAGCGACATTTTCTTTACAGGCTCGGGGGAGTTCACAAACGAGGACAATTATGTGATGCAGAAATTTGCGCGTGTTGTCTTTAAAACCAACAACATCGACTGCTGCGCGAGGCTCTGCCATGTATCTACAGGAAAAGCCATGCATGATGCGTACGGCTTGGGCGCAATGCCGTCGGTTATGGATGATGTGCTTGATGCAGACGTTATTCTTGCGGTCGGCACAAACCCTGCATACAATTACCCGGTTCTCTTTAACAGGATTCTTGAGGCAAAAAAAAGAGGCGCAAAACTGATTACTATCCATGCTGTGCCTAATGCCACTTCAAAATTCAGCGATATTCACCTGAATGTGCCCTACGAAGCCCTTACAGCATTTATTGCAGGATTGTTGAATGCGGTTTCTGAGGAATGCCGCAGCAAGGTTGATGGTTTTAAGGAAACGAAGAAAAGTATCTCGTACCTTACGCCAAACTATGTAACAAAATTAGCACGAATTGATATCAAACTTTTCAATCAGGTTGTCAGCCATATTGTGGCGTCAAAAAAGTTTGTTGCTCTTCACGGCATGGGCCTCACACAGCATGCAAACGGCACAGAGAACGTGGCAGCATTGCTTGATTTATGTATTGTCAAAAACGGGAAAACAATACCTATGCGCGGAAAATGCAATGTTCAGGGAGCAAGCGATATGGGATGCTGCCCGGACTGGCTTCCGTTTGGAGGAAGCAGGAGCGCGGCAAAAGAGGCGTGGGGGATAGACCTGCCGGCACAGGAAGGAAAGAAGATAACAGAAACGCTGGAAAATGCTCCTGTAAAGGCGGCCTACATTATGGGAATGAATCCTGCACAGTCGCTTCCAAACCTGAACGAGGTGCATGTACAGCTAGAGAATATGTTTATAATTTACCAGCATCATCATCCTTCAGAGACCGCTAAATTCGCAGACGTGGTATTGCCAGGTGCGATGCTTCCAGAAAAAGACGGAACAACAACTAATGCCGAGCGGCGCGTTCGCAGGATCAGGAAAGCAGTAAGTTCTCCCGCAGGGTTGCAGGATTGGGAAATAATCTGCGGCCTTGCAAGAGAATTCGGCTATAAGAAGCAATTTGGCTATAAAACATCTAAGGACGTTTTTGCCGAAATTACGCGGGCTGTTCCCGAATATGCAGGACTGGAATGGAACGCAGTTTCAACAAAAGATGATTGCTTTGCAGAAAAGGAGATACGTTTCAGAAAACTTGTGCCAATTGAAAAAATTATCCAGGTTGAAAGCCCGAAAACTACTGATTATCCGTTTACTCTGACAACAACCCGATTGCAGTATCATTTTTGCACAGGAGAGGCAACGCGCAGAAGTAAAACTATGATGAAAATGCAGTCTAAGCCGGTGTGCAAAATAAACGACGTGGATGCAAAAAAACTTGGGATAAAAACAGGGGATTTAATACTAATAAAGTCAACCGCAGGAGAGATAGAAATAGAGGCAGAAACAGATGCAACCCTTCCTTCGGGAATGCTTGTCGCGCCATATCATTTTGAAGGCGTGCTAATAAATAAAGTTATCCCGTCTCACAGGCATCTTGACGAGAGAACCAAGACGCCGAATTATAAGGCGGTTAAAGTTAATGTTGAAAAAGTAAATAAAAGACAGTGATTGTTTTAATCCAATGCAATATATGAATGATTAAAAATCCTTTCGTTTCGCCCTACTAACCATTGTGCGCGGAACTCTCGGCTTCCATGAAAAGCAAAGCTTTTCAGGGTTTCCGAAATGCGCGAGCATTTCCTCATTTCGGAAATACAGGAAATACCAAGAGGTATTTCCGAAATCTCGAAAATCTTCGGATTTTTCGCAGATTCAGCCCGGAGCAATGAGAAAATAATTAATAGCGGAGATGGCTGAAAATGACTGGCATATTTCGTGCATATGATATAAGAGGAATCTATCCCACAGAGATTAACGAGGATATCGCTTACAAGACCGGCAGGGCATACGCAGCTTTCATGAAAAAAGAAAACGACATGAAAGAAGCTGTTGTCTCATCCGATTGCAGGCTGAGCAGCCCCGCACTTAAGCGGGCGCTTATATCAGGCCTTCGCGCCGGCGGGATAAATATTCTGGACATAGACGATGCACCGATTCCGGTATTTTATTTTACTATTGCAAACCTCGGGAAAGACGGCGGGATTATGGTGACCGGATCCCACAACCCGAAAAACTGCAATGGCCTAAAGCTCCAGAGAAAGGATGCGGCGCCGATTGTTGCGGAGACAGGGATTCTGGAAATAGAAAGACTGGTAAAGGAAAATAACTTCAGGAAGATTACCGCAAAAACAACAATCAAAAAGCTTGATACAAGACAGGCGTATATCGATTATGTTACAAAAAAAATATTTCTTAAAACGCCACTAAAGATTGTGCTTGACACGGGGAATGGCTCGTGTGCAAACATCCCGGAGAAAATATTCAGGAATCTGGGGTGTACTGTCGAAACGCTCTTTCCCACTCCTGACGGCAATTTCCCGAATCACCAGCCCGACCCTCATGACGAGAAATCCCTCGAGGCTCTGAAAAAAAGGGTAGCAGAAACAAAAGCAGATATAGGGCTTGCTTTTGATGGCGACGGTGACAGGATAGGCCTCATCGATGAAAAAGGAGACACGGTTTCCGGGGATTTTATTTTAATGATGCTTGCGCGCCAGGCGCTTGATGTGAAAAAAGGCCCTGTTGTTTTTGAGGTCCGCGCATCAAATACGCTTCTTGAGGATGTAAAAGGGCGCAAGGGCGCCCCCAAAATCACAAGGGCGGGGCATAGCTATCTTCTTGACGAGATTATTGCATCGAATGCAGTTTTTGGCGGAGAGATTACCGGGCATATGTATTTCCCATATTGCTATTACAATTACGACGACGGGATTTTTGCAGGAATGAAGCTTGCAGAGATTGTGTCCGAGCTTGCTGCAAAGCACATAAAGCTATCCGAATATGTCGAAGGCCTGCCGCGGAATTTCTCGACGCCGGAAATATTTATCGAGGCAAAGGATTCCGAGAAGTTCAGGATTGTGGACAAGTTCAAGGAGTACCTGAAAAAGAACAAATATGATTTTCTTGGAATTGACGGCGCACGAATAAACTTTGCCCACGGCTGGGGTCTTGTTCGCGCCTCAAACACCACGCCGCATATCAAATGCAGATTTGAGGCTGACACAAAGGAGCATCTGGACGAAATTGTAAAAGAAGTCAAAGGCATTTTGAAAAAGCTGGGTGTGGAACTGAAGGTTTGATTTTATTTGCGCGCTGGCGGCGCTTATGGCATTCTTATAAATTCCACTTTATCAAGCCATGCTGCATCGCTGCCTGAAGATACCCGATTATTTTTGCTATATTTCCATTTTAGTATATGGATGCCCGGGCCGATGCTGTACGCTTTCTCCTGCCAATCAACATCGCCGCTGATTTTGCTTTGCTGCCAGCCGTCTATATAGAATTTCAGGATATCGCGGTCAGGCTCGGAGGAAACCTTCCAGTGAAACTTCAATTTTCCCGGGCCTGTGGCTTTTGCCTTAATCCACGTGCTTTGGCCGCCGCCTATTTTGCCGCTTTGTGCAGAGCTACCGCCGGAATAGTAAGTGCTTGTTTGCCCAAACCAGTCCGCATCTCCTACGGTAGTCCATCGGAATGCGGTGTTGTCTACGGCTTCTCCGAGGGAGCTTGTGGGTGGCGGCAGAGGACCTGGCGCAGGCGGCGTTGTGCCTGAAGGCGGAGGATTGCATGCCGAATTTGTTCTTCTGTTATTGCATCCATCCGATTCATAGCCATTAAGAGGCGACTCGCATTTCCAGCTTGGAGTGCATGTGGATGGAGCATTGCATGCAGAATTTAATCTGTCTGCAGAACCGCAGTTATTTGCATCATGCTCGTACCCATCTAATGGTTGCCTGCACTGCCAGTTGGGTGTACATGCGGATGAACCGCCGGATTCGTATGCCCCGATATCATATCCATTGCCCTGCGGCCTGGATTTGCCGTCATAATCTTTGTCTGGCGCATCGGTTGATATGCCATTGTTTATTGCAGGGGAAGAAGATTGGAGATGGAAATCCCCGCCAGCAGCGTTAACAAATTGCGGGCTTCCGGTCACATAATTGCTGCCGGTGACGCCGCCCGAACCGTCAATCAAGTTGTTCGTTATAGTGGCGCTGGAGCCTATGCCATTGCTTATTTGCGCAACGCCATTCTGGCTCACGATGTTGTTTCTTACGATTATATTTGTGGTGGTGCCGCCATTGGTATTCGCCTGGATGCCTATTCCGCCCGCCCATTGACTTAACGTGTCTGTTTTATATACTACATTGTTGATGATTTTTACATTATCAACAGTCCCTTTAGAATACCAGGGTATGTTAATTCCGGTAGCAGCCAGGTTCGCTACGATATTATTATAGACATTTATGTATTTTGCAGACCCTCCCTGCTCGGCACCGATCGCTATTCCTCGTGTGCCCGCATTGCTGCTATCGTGGATGTAATTATCGTATATGTCGATATTCCCAGACTGCGCATCCCAGGCGTCGATATAGATACCGGCGCTTTCAGTCGGGCTTATGTCATTATGATGGACCGAGCCCGTGCTGGTCCCGATTTTTAAGTCAATACTTTCAAAATGTGCAGTGGCATAAATTTTATTGTTTTTTATTTCGAAATTGTTAACGCCTATCATATCTACGTTTTCATTCTGCTGGCTGCCTGCAGGCCCGCCGTTTCCATTGGTTTGCGTATTCGCTACTGTATTGCCATCATAAGTGATGTAATCGCTGTTCTCGGCGTATAGCCCGGTATAACCAATATCGCGAATAAGGTTATTTTGTATGATTATGTTTGAAGCCCGTGAACCCCCGTAATTATCTATCATAATCCCGTTCCAGGCAGAATTCTTTACTGTAAGCCCTGCAACCCTTATCCAGTTTGCACTGCTGATATGGATTATCCCGTCCCAATTGCCCACTTTCCCGGTGCCGTCAATAACCGGGGTTTGCCCGGAATATGCTGCAAAAGTAATGTAGTTGCCGGAACTTCCGGATTTCGTTATTGAAACATGTTCGTTATATGTTCCTGCCATGACATAAACTGTATCACCGCCATTTGCTGTGTCTGCCGCGTGCTGGATAGTCTTCCATGCAGACGAAGTTGAAGTGCCGGAATTTCCGTCATTGCCGTCGGTGGCTACATAGTATGTTGATGCAGATACAAGAGATGATGATAAGAAAAGGGCAAGTGCAAAAACAATCAAACTGCCTTTAATCCTTGCAGGAAATATGCTCATTGGATCACTGTCATTTTCTGGTTGTAGGTGATTTATAAAGCTTGGTACGCCAGGTTTTGTGTGAAACGACATTTGACGAATCTATAGATTTAGTACTATAATTTCTCCATAGCAATCCAGAACCCCGCCATAATCACTGCAAGAACCAGGAACATTTCTTTTATGCCGAAGAATTTGATTAATACTGCAGCGCTTATCGGTCCCAGAAAGTATGCCAGCCGCAGCGATGTCTTAAATATCGCCATGTGCTCGATTATATTGCCTTTGTCCGACTGCCTGTCCAGGTTCATCTCATTCAGAGGCTCTATTGCCGCAGCCCCCATAAACGAAAAAAAGAAAAATAAGGACATCGAATATATCGCGCCGTAATTCACATAAATCAGAAGCGACGC
>CABMCT010000024.1 GCA_902384675.1 uncultured archaeon
ATACAGGGTTAATATTCCCGTAAGTGTCGTTGCATTTGTAGTAAATATTGTATGTCTGGGCGTCTGACAGGCCGGTATAGTTGAACAAATGCCCAATGCCGCCCGTGATATTGAACAGCACCCCGTCAGGATAATTGAAGCTGCTGTTTGTGAAATTATACCTGCAGGTTGCGGCTTCGTTTGTTGTTATATTTACGAGAGCGAGTGTTGTGCCCGATGCCAAGGCTGATCCGTTTGTTGGGCTGTTTATTGTGATTGAGGGAGGCGCTTTGGAGATGCTGATTTCCGTATTGTTGTTTAAGGATATGCGAACACCCGACAATTCCCCGTTTGCATTTGTTGTCAGATTATACGGGTTTGTCTGTGTTCCCCCGGAGGTATTGTAAACATAATAATTCGTATTGGCCAGTAGCCCGGCAAGCGCATAATTTGCAGTTATCCCGGCCGTGGAGTTTGTATCATTCCATTTCATTAGAGTATTGTTCCAGTTGGTAAGGGTTCTTGTAATATAGGATTGCGCCGACAGGCTGGTTTTAAGCCAGATATTTCCCGAATCATTGTTGTAGTTAAAATATGAAGTCGCATCATCGAACCAGATGCTTCTTGTGTTTGTGAAGTTTGTATTTGTAAAGTTGTTTGTTGTGCCAGCATTTCCAAGATAATAATCGTAATATTGCCGCGACATAGCAGAGCCGCCGGTTATTGTATTTGAGCCCGATGCGTAGATGTAGACTGCAAAAGCAGAGCCGCCCGATGCAAGGATGACGTTATTTAGTATTGTGTTTGACCCGGAAGAGCTGAGAAAAATACCATGGCTGGAATTGCCTGAGGTAGTGATGTTGTTAGCGGTAATATTGCTGTTTATCGTTCCATTCGCATATATCGCATAAGCATTTGTAACGCTCCCGTTTCCCTGCACAATACTCATGTTCCTTATTGCAGTAAGATTATATCCCGTATCGTTAACAGCATATCCTGCCGCGCTTTGTGAATAATTAGTCCAGTATCCCTGCCCGTTTAAAGTGATATTGTTCGCCAGTATATTGAAACAAGTGCCTGCCGAAGAAACGTTTGCAACCAGAACATAGCTCCCGTTCTCTATTGTTAAATCCTGGCAGGCCGATAAATTGTATGGCGCGGTTGTATCAACAGTTATCCATCTTCTTGCGCTCTGGCTCCAGTTTCCTGTTGTGTTCTGCGCCCATATCGTGTAGTTGTAAGTCCCCTCGGTCAGGTTTGTCATGTTGACAAGCCAGCTTGTCAGCGAAGAATTGGACATTGAAACATTGGTAAATCCTGAAGCGTTGCCCCATTCAACCAGGGACTGGTTCAGATTTTCGCTTGATGTGGCATTTATATAAGTCCTGTTCAGGTTTGTTGTGGCATTGGCAGGAATGGTTGGCGAATTATACGTAATAGAAGGCAGGGCGCTTGAAAGGGAATGAAGAGCAATTATAATAAGAAGTACTTGCAGGATGAAATATTTCTTGCGCATTACTTTCATGTATTACTATTGGACGAGAGAATATATAATGGCTTATCCAACTCCCATAGAAACCGCTTTTATAAGCGGGCTGAATACTGCCATCACTATAAGCAGCACAATTGTATAAATCGCCATGCCGAAAATAAGCAGCCTCCATGTGGTGTCATGTTCTTCTATTTCGTCATGCCCGAATTCTATACGGGTGATAAAGCTTCCCATTATTGTCAATATTTCCACAACGTATATGCCTACAATGAGCTGGAGAGTTTCTGCTGCAACAGCGCTTCCCGTAGGGAAAATGCCTGCAATGCTCAAGCCCTCTGCTCCCGACGGCATTGTTCCCTGCAGGGTCCTGAACTGGGTCCCTAAATTTATCAGTATCTGGATTATGAGCTGCGCAACCGCGACCACAACAGCAGACATAACCGGTATAAGGACAAATGACTGGAATTTCAAAGACGACACAATCGAGGAAAGAAGATTCTCTATCCTCTCCTGCGTGGAGCGTATGTCGCGAAGATATCTTGAAATGGTAAGCATAGACATCGATGCGGCGCGCGTGCCTTTCTCAACCGATTCGGAAATAGCTTTCATTATAGTTGTTACAAGAGCCGACGGATAGTACTGCAGCGCCCCATATTTCTCGTCAAAAAGCGCATCCTTAAATGTCATGCTTAATCGGTTGATGTTTTTTAGGAGTATCCTGAACATATCTGATATCTCTAGTTCCTTTGTGTCGCGCTCTGCGGCCTTTATTGCAGACTCTATCGGCGTTCCTCCCGAAAGCCTGCTCCCGAGAGCAAAAAGCGCGTCCTCGAATTCGCTTTCTATCTGCGAAATCCGCCTTCTTAGCCCAATCTTTTGGAAACTTGCGGCATAATTATACACTACCCCGCCCAGCGCCAGAGCAAAAACAATAGAGACGCTCATGAGCATGCTGAATATGCCGTGCTCGCCTTTTGAGTAAAAATCTGTCGCAAACAGGTAATTTATTCCAGGCAGCATGAAAATAAGCGCAACAGAAACTGCCAGCGGAAGCGCGGGAACAGACTCCTCTTTTCCCATAAAGCGTACCATGACATTATTTCCTGCAACATAATCCGGATGCTTTGAAATGTCTATTTTTGTGTGCGTCGCAGGCCTTTGCTGCAGCGTCCTGTCCATGAAAAAGTATACCAGCGCAGGCAGGATTACATCATAGCCTATTGCAAGATAAAGCCCTATATTCTGCATCTCATCCGCAAGAAAAATAGTGATAAGCGGGAACACAATCATGCCCATGACAGGAAGAAGTATCCCGAGGCCCTCCAACACCATAATCGGCGTCTCAAGCTCCCGCGCATATTTTTTCATCTTCTCGTCAGTGCCCACAAGGATTATGTCTATTGCCTTGTCAAGAAGCGCCTCTCTTCTGGACGCAGAGGACTCAAGCATAGACTCCCTTATCAAAAGAATTGATTCGACAAACTCCTTGTTATACTCCTTCCATTCCAGTAGATAATTGTTAAGCGATTCCTCGACAGTATTGTATTGGCCCGATTCCACTTCCCATAAAATTGTCTTCAAATCCTTTCCCACTTTTCCTGAAACATTGTTTGCGGCAAATCGCAGCGCGCCTTCAAGCGTCGGGTTTGATTTCATGAAAACAGTCATGTAGAGGACTGTCATTACAACATCGCCGCCGCTTTCGACCCTGAAAATATTTGCAAGATTAACCGGGTAAGTGTACAAGAGGTAGAACGCAGCGAGAGAGGTGGCAAGAAAAAGAAGCTTGAAAATAATCGGTATCGGAAGTACAAAGGAAAGAAGAGAAAATAAAAAAAGTACCAGTG